>JAILJX010000113.1 GCA_024694365.1 Kiritimatiellia bacterium | reverse complement strand
TCGGCGACGTTGAGGCGCGGACGCGAAATGAGCGTGACGCTGCGGAAGATGCCGTGAAGCACCCAGTCGTCGTTACAGTCGAAGCCCCAGCCTTTAGGATTCTTCAGCGTCTCCACGACAAGGTCGTTCTCCGCATCGCGCTTGACGAGCGCGGTGATGTCCAGTTCATTGCGGTTGAACGACGAGCGGAACGAGCCGGCGTCCTTTCCGTTCACCGTTACCCGCGCGCCGAACATCACGCCGTCGAAGCGCAAAATGACGAGATCGTCCGACAGCCAGTCGGAAGGAATCGCGAACTTGCGCTCGTAGTGTCCAGACTCCGGCGCGTCGGCATCCTTGTAGCGCAGCGTCCCGACACCCTGCAGCTCCCAGCACGACGGAACAGGCATATCGCGCTCTTCTCCACTCTGAAAACTGAACCGCCATATTCCGTCAAGGGAAAGGTTCTGTTCTGCAAGTGCGGCAAGCGGTAACGATACGACGAAAAGGACTGTCGCCACAGCGACAATTACGACAGGATGCACGATTGAGAGAATCATTTTCATGATTCAATTATACCAAACCAGACTTCGTCATTGCTTACCCAGTCGGGTAACAAACAAGGCTTTCGGCGATTTAAGACTCTCCTCCTTCAGCGCCTTGGTTTATCGGAGCGGCCAACTCATATGTCTTCCCTCCGCGCGTTCTGGGCTGGACTCCAAGCTGGACCAGCCTCGACACGGCCTTGGCTATGCTTTGTCCGCCGGGCGCATCAATGAGCCGGCCCTTCGCGGCTTCATATCTGGCAAAAACATCCTTGAACGCGCTTTCCACCGCGAGGAACTCCTCTATGAAGCTGTTGGCCCGCTGCAGAAGCTCTTCCGCAGCCCGGATCGTCTCCTGCCTGTTCTTCTCGGTACGTTCAACCGTCCACATCATCTCGACAAGGCGCACTACCGGCACAACGCTTGCAGAGTTCACGAATACGACATTGCGCCGCTGCGCATATTCACGCAGAAGCTCCTGGCTCCCGCCGACTGAAATGCGAGCCTTCATCGCCAGCATGTACACCTCCTCCAGAGGAATGTACATCAAGACCGTCGGGAACGCATTCGGAACCGAAGATTGGTAGTCGGCGCGGACTATCTCGTCGACGTGTCCACGTACGGAGGCGATCACCTCGCTCTCCGCCTCTTCCCTTGCCTCGGGGGTCTCTGCCGCATGGTAACGCTCGGCGGCGGCGACCGTGACCTTGGAATCTATGACAAGGGCCCTCTCTCCCGGCATCTTGATCACGAAGTCCGTCCGCTTGGACTTGCGTCCGCTCTGATCGTCAGCGAAAGTCTCCTGATAGGAATATCCGTCCGGCATGCCCGCGCCGGACGATTCCAGCACGCGCTTGAGCTGCATCTCGCCCCACTCTCCGGTCAGCTGGGCATCTCCGCGGATGGCGTTGGCGAGGTTGTTGGCCTGCTCGGTCACCTTGTTGGTCTGGTCGACCAGCGTCGTGATCTTCCCCATCAAGCTCGTGTGCGACGTCGCAGACTTTTCGTCGGAGTTGGCGATGCTCGTCTTGAGGTTTTCGATTTCCTGCTTCAACTGGGCGACCAGCGCGCTTAGCGGATTCGTCCCGTCCTCCTTCAGCCTGTTTTCCCGGTCTTCAAGGATCGTCTGCGCGAGCTCCCTGAACCTGGCGGCTCCCTGGTCCAATGTCTTTCTGTACTGAGCCTCCCTTTCCGCCTGCATCCTCTCGCCGGCGCGCTGCGCCTCTGTCGCTGCGGCAAGCCGGCTCTCCGCCTGCGCCTTGGCGTCCCTGACCTCCTGGGCCTTTCGCTCGGCCTCCTCCAGCTTCGCATTGAGCCGCTGTATTTCATCGTTGAACTGGTCAGCCTGCCGCTTGAGGTCTTCGGCGTCGTCTTGGCGCAGACGCTCCATCTCATCGCACTTGGCCCTGAGCTCAACGTCCGCGTTGGACTTCCCCTGCTCAGCAGCTATCTTCGCCTGTTCCGACTCCTGAAGCCGTTTGTCCATCTCTGCCCGTTCGTTGGCAGCCGCATGCCGTTGCCATATGTAGACAACGGCAGCCGCCACAGCCGAGCATAACACCACAATCGACAATTCATTCATATTGCAATGACCCTTTGATTTAGCCTTATGGCGATATTGTACCAAAATATCTGAAGTGTGACTAGGGGCTAGCGCCGGTCGTACTTGAGCGGCGGGAGAGGTTTGCGCTTCTCCGTGGCGAGGAGATCGAAGGCGGCCTCGAGCTGGGGATCGCGGCCGGCGGCGATGTCGGCGGGGGTGAGCGCGACTTCAACGTCGGGCTTCGCGCCGTTGCCCTCCATGTCGACGCCGTCCATCCGGAACACACCCGCGCGCGG
>JAILJX010000029.1 GCA_024694365.1 Kiritimatiellia bacterium | reverse complement strand
TCCGGGTGAGGCGGATTCGGCAGGACTGCGACCCGAGGCTGTATATGTATACGCCGAGCGGTCGCAAGGACGCCGACATCCGCCCGCTCGGGAAGGCGAGCACCGTTGCCCCGATCGTGACCGCGTAATGACAGGCAACACCACCCACGCCGCGCCACACACGCGCGCCCCCACGCCGCACCACACACACTCGCCCCCACGCCGCGCCCACGCGCCCACACGCGTCAAAACTCGAACGATACGGTGAACATCACGCTCCGCCCCGCAGCCGGATAATACACCGTCCCGCCCGACTGCGCCCGCACCGCAAGATCCGCATACCTCTTGTCAAACAGATTGTCCACCACAACCCCAACCTTCAGCCCCTTCAGCCACTCCCACTCCGGCGCATACTGCACACCCGCGTGAAACACCCCGGCGGACGCCAGGCGCGACCCTCCGTTCGGAAAATCCGAGTACGCCCGCCGCGCCGACGCGTACCGCCACCCGCCGAAGACGAAACACTCGTCCCACAGCCACACGCGCCCCGACGCGACGACGGTCGACTCCGGCGCCATCGGCACGTCGTTCCCGTCATACGGCCCGCCGTCGAACTCCGCCTTGACGAACGTATACCCGACCCGCGCGCCCGCGACCTTCTCGCGCTCCCACGCGCCCGCGACGGTGAACCCGCCGCGCACCACGGGCGACGGCGAATTGACGTTCGTCCCCTCCAGGAACTTGTCGTACATTATCTCGTGCTTCGTGCGCGAGACGAAAATGTTGCCCGAAACGCGGAACTCCCGGGCGAACCGCCAGTCCGCCCCGACGTCCGCGCGCCATCCCGTCTCGGGCGAGAGGATCTTCTGCGCTTTGTAGTTCTTGTACGGATTCTCGTCCAGGAACGGATTGCGGAAATACCGGCTCAGCCTCACGTAGGTCTTCAGCCCCTCGACGGGGGTGAAAAGCAGCGCCGCGTCGGCCGCGTACGCGTCGAGCGTGCGCCTCGGCGAGACGAGCGCCGTGTTCTCGTTCCACGTACGCTGCCAGCGTCCGCCCGCCTCGACGGCGAGCGAGTCGCAGAGCCTCAGCGTATCCTGGGCGAAGAAAGCCATCGACTTTCGGTTGTACTCGTACTTGTCGCGACGCAGGCCCGAAGACGACCAGAAGTCTGGCGAATACTCGCCGCGGTCGCGGTTGGTGCCGTGAAGCCTGTCCCAGCGCCACATCGACCCGAGGACGATCTCGTTGGAGAGCCCGAACACGTCGGAGGAGTTTATCCACTGCGGCGCGGCCTCGACGGAGTAGAGGTCGTAGAACATCCTGTAGTCGTCGGACCACTCCACCGTCGCGGCCGACCAGTCGGCGGGGTTGTAGTCGGTGTAGCTGCCGGAGGTGAAGCTGCGGCTCTTCATGGCGCTCGTCGAGAACGAGAAGTCGAGCCTCGCGCGGTTCTCGTCGTTCACGACCCCCTCGGCCGCGGAGTTGAAGCCCCAGGTGCGGCGGCGGTAGAAGTCGCCGGGCGAGGCGGTGCGCCTCGTCCGCCTCTTCCACGCGCCTGCGGGCAGATACCCGGGCAGATCGTAGTCGGAATCGCTCCAGAACGAGGATATCCTCACGAACGAGCCGTTGTCGAAATCCTTCCTCAGCCCGCCGCGCCAGTTCCACATCTGCCAGCCGCCGTTGGCGCGGTATCCGCGCGAATGCTCCCACCCGCCGTCGGACCACCACTTCACGCCGTCGGCGCGCGATCCGCCGGAGTACGACGCGCGCGCGCCGAAAGTCTCCCAGCTGCCCGCGCGCAGCTGCACGCGGCCGTGCTCGTCCCAGCCCTCGGGCTCGGTCACGACGTTGACGAGCCCGGCGGACGCCGCGTCGCCGTAGAGCACGCACGCCGAGCCGTGCATAAGCTCCACCCTGCGCACGCCGCCGAGGTCGATCTGCGACAGGAGCGGCGCCGACATGTCGGCCTGGTTGAGCCTCATGCCGTCCACGAGAAAGAGCGTGCGGCCGAATCCGTTCTCGCCCCAGCCGGGCATGGCGACCTGCGCGAGGGCGGGGTTGCCCGCGCCCGTGCGCGTGACTGTGAGCGAGGGGGTGATGCGCTCGAGCGCCCCGGCGGCGTCTGCCGCGCCCGTCGCCTCTATCTCGTCCGCCCGGACGGTCTCCACCGCGGCGGGAATGTCGTATGCGGTCTTTTCGAGGCGGGTGGCCTCGACGATCACGGCGGGCAAAGCCGCCGCCATCAGCAGCGCTGTCATGTGCATCCTTCTTTCCCCCTCTTGCGAGGGTACTTGAGGTTATGGAGCCCGGCGCGTGTTCCGACTTTCACGGTTGCGCGACAGCGCCTGGTTTTCACAGGACTTTCCGGCCATGGCTCCGTTTCTGTTTACGCGCATATTGTATCATATTCCCCCGCCATCCGCGAGTCCGCGGACGAGAGGGCAGCCACTGCAATCAGGATGTATATTCAGACACAACTCGCGGTGAATCTGAATAAGCCCCTGTATATAAAGTCCGTTGCGTGAATATATTCTCGGATTGTGGTCCTGTCCCAGGAGACGAAACGCTGCGAGCCGGACAGGTGCCGATACATCTTCGGCAGGCAGCCATTCGAAATATCTGTCCGCCCGCCCCTCAGCCATCGCAAACGGCAATATCACGTTCGCAAGAATGGCAGCGGCGCGCCCTCGCCCCATTATCCCTCCACCCATAAGAACATCCAATATCCTGACGCAGCCGCGCCTGGAGAAATCCCGAGTCTCAAGCAGAGTGTCGGTGCATGAACGGGAAAAAAGCGTCCCCGCCGCGCGCAGACGCAACAGAGGCGAATTGGACGGCCTGCCGCGGCGCACGCACCCCGTGAAGCCTGCGGCCACGACAAACGCATCCTGCGCGACCGATGGCTCGGTCGCGATTGCCGAAAGCGGAACGAGCTCCGCCACGCGCCTGAAGGCTCTGGCGTTGTGTCTATAGCCCATTCCCGCCATCATCTCCTCGTAAAGAATCTGTCCGCGCGCTCCAGGGCGTGATGCGAGTATCCCAGAAAGCCTAAGCGCTTTTATTTTAAGCCTCCGCCTTCCGGATGCAGCCATCACCTCGCATGCAAGTGCGGAATCTCGCGCGAGATGCGCGGCGCACGGTCTTTCATCAAGCGGACTCCTGGCGAAGGGATATGCCGAAAGGTCGATCTGGGATGGGGTGAAGGCTGGATCCGAACAGACACTGCTCCCTATCCCTATCGTCACGGCTCCAGGCGGAAGCGTCCGCGCCGGCGGGCCATCATGCCACACGACATGCGCGGCAACGTGCGAGTACGCCTCGTCCGTACCGTGTCCGTGCCGATCCCAGCATGCGGAATCGAGATGCACCTCGACATCTCCGCGCAGCCTCCTGCGATTCTTCCCGGAACCTATCTCAAGCAACGCACCCTTGAAATCGGGCCCTGCGTCCAAATTCCATGCCCCGGGGTCTAGCACGCGCACCCGCTCGCCTTCCCGAGACGCAAGCGCCTCCGGTCGCATTGCGCGATCATACCATACAGCCTGCACATGCCTCTCGGTGAGCGGCTCGCCATCCTTCGCGTATTTGGGGCGGCAATTCATCGCTTTCCCCGCCCGGCGGCGTACTGCCCTGGCATATCCAACTCGCTTTCAAATTGCCGCAAGCCTATTGGATTCTTCAACGCCTTGACTCGCACCCGAAGTCCTGCCGGCTCTCCCGCACCGTTCTTTTCGCATCGTGCACAGCGCACAAGAATCCTGCACACTGCGCAAGACGAGAGCGCCATCTCGCCGGGCGCGGAGCCGTCCTCTCCAAAGATGACGCCTGTCTTTTCTCCGGGTTCGCTGGTGAAAATGCAAAGCGTCCCCGTTTTTTCCGCCGCCGCCGAAATGCCGCGCAGACAACGGCGCGCCTCCCTTGCACGCGCGACCGGGCCGCCCGTCCACTCCGGCGCTTCATCACCCGGACGGATCGACAGCTCCGAGGCAAGGTCGACCACTATCACGTCCACAGCCCCGGAATCTGCAAGCCTCTCGCATATGCCGAGCGCCTCTCCTGCGCCTCCGGGCTGGGCAACCACGAGCCTGTCGAGGTTCACACCGACGCTCTCCGCGTATGCTTTCTCCAGGGTCTGGTCCGCATCTATGAATGCGGCGCATCCGCCGGAGCGCTGCACACACGCAACAGCATGCAACGCAAGAGCAGAAGCCGCCGCTCCTCCGCTCAGTTCGACAATGCCTCCTTCCGGCAGAGCGCGAGGGCCGAGCATCCGGTCAAGAGCCGGCACGCCGGTCGCTACGCATCTGCGCATGCGACGCGTCCCGCGCCGCATGCGCCAGATCGCATGGGGGAAGAATGCTACCATCGCATCCCTTAGCGCCCGAAACATCCTACTCCTCCCAGTTCACAAAATGCTCTCGGTCGGCAAAAAGCCTCACATGGCGTATGTGATCAACTTCCGCAACAGCACGGGCATCGGGCACCCCGTAGACCTCAATCACGTCAAACCGGTACGCACCCTGCCATTTGTTCCGGAGAATCCATGCCCTGCAGCCGCGCCGCAACAATTCCTGCTTCCGTTTGGTGAGGCTTCTCAGCCTGCTTTGGCGCTCGGACCGCGCCGCATGCTGCTTAACCTCCACGAATATGAGAATGTCACGCTTCCGGTCGTAGGCGATCGCATCTATCTCTATGCGCTTGTCGTCTTTGCAGGGACGGACGTTGCGTTCGATTATGACGAGCCCCTCGACCTCAAGCTGGGCGACTGCGACATCCTCGCCCCAGGCCCCGTGCACGCGGCCTACGTTTGGCCTCTCATCAAGACGCCTTGGCATGGTCCATCTCCCTCACGCTCCGGCGATAGACGGATGTATCGCGCTCCACGACAACCGGTATGCCGAAGCATATGACCCCAAGCGCATTTTCTATGGCAGAGCAAAGCCCAAGGGCTTCGTTCGGCGCTATGAATATGTGCGCATGCGAATCCTCCGCCTGCAGCCCGACCGATCTGTGCACTTCAAAAGAATATCCCGGATTCGGCTCCACATGGTGGCGCAGCCCGATTTTCGTTGTTCCGCGAGGAGAACGGTGGAACAGACCCTTGCCGTCCTCTATCGCCTCGCATTCGCCACGGAAAACCTGGAGTATTCTCGTAAGGTCCTGGAAGCCAAGCTTGACGCATATTACATTGTCCCAGTCGAACCTTGGATAGGTGGGATTCGGAGCGCGCCTGTCGCCGATCGTAAGCTGGCTGGCGAACATCGCCCAGATGCTGCCCTCGACAGAGCCATGCGCGGGATGAAGCTCCAGCTTTAAGGCGCATCCCGTCCCCTTGCCGTTGGGCTTGTACAGCGCGAACTTCGGACGAAACCAAGCCTGCTCGTCTTTTGTGGCTGCGTTTTCCGCCACTGCTGCCGTATTGTTTTTTTCGTTCATTGTTTCCTCCTTTTGTTTGTGTTTTTCCCGGGGTTTCACGCCCAGAATGAATTCTCCTTCTCAAGCTGGCGGTATGCCGAGGCCTCCATTATGGTTTCTTTGTCCACGGCGTCCTGCTCTTTGAGATCGGCCATTGTCCGCGCAACCCTAAGTATCCTGTCGTACGCCCGCGCAGAAAGGCGCATGTCCTCGAGGATGTCGCGATATTTGCACACCGCCGCATCTGTCATCTTGCAGACATCCTTCAGCAGCCGGGTCGGAACGTCCGCATTCGTCGAAACACCGTCAAGCCCCCGATATCTTTCAGCCTGAATCTCCCGAGCGCGCACGACTCGCTCGCGCATGGCGCAGCTTGGCTCCCCCGGTTTCTGCGCATCGAGTTCTTTCGGTTTCACCGCCGCAATGCCGATTTGGATGTCGATGCGGTCGAGGAGCGGACCCGACACCCGGCTCTGATACTTTATGATCTGACTTTGCGTACACCTGCATTCGTGCGTGAAATCTCCGTAGTAGCCGCATGGGCATGGATTCATCGCCGCTATCAGAAGGAAGCGAGACGGATAGTCGCAGGCCGCCGCCGCGCGCGATACGCCGACATGTCCATCTTCGAGCGGTTGCCGCAGAACCTCGAGAGCCTGACGCGGAAATTCCGCAAACTCGTCTAGGAACAGCACCCCTCTGTGAGCGAGCGAAACTTCACCTGGCACCGGATGCGCACCGCCGCCAAGAAGTCCGATCGAGCTTACCGTATGGTGGGGCGCGCGGAATGGGCGTGCCGTCACAAACCTTCCGCCTCCCTTCTCGCGTCCGGCGACGGAATGGATTCTCGACACCTCCAGCGCCTCCTCGACAGTCATCGGCGGAAGAATGGACGGGACCCTCCTGGCCAGCATCGTTTTCCCCGAGCCTGGAGTCCCGATCATCAGCACGTTGTGCCGCCCTGCGACAGCGACCTCAAGGGCCCGCCTTGCCGTAAGTTGGCCCTTTACATCGGCAAAATCCTCTCCGCTGTCCCGCCCTGCAGCGACGAGGTCCGCAAGGTCCGTATATCTCGGTTTGATCTGTATCTCGCCCGAAAGATATTGCGCCGCCTCCCTGAGAGTTCGCACCGGTATTATGTCAATCCCCTCGACAACGCTGGCCTCCTCTACATTATCGGCCGGCACGAGAACAGCCCGCTTTCCGATGCGGCGCATCTCCATGACAATCGGCAGTATTCCATGGACGCGGCGAACCTCTCCGGACAGAGAAAGCTCGCCTGCCATCGCGTACTCGCACAGCTCCTCCGTCCTAAGCCGCTGTGTCGCTTTGAGCAGGCACACGGCGATCGGGAGATCGTATATGGGACCCTCCTTCTTTACGTCAGCCGGCGCGAGGTTCACCGTCACGGCGAACTCCTCCTTGGTTCCGTATCCGGAGTTCTTGAGCGCAGTGGAGACTCTGTCTTTCGCCTCTTTTACGGCTGTGTCCGGAAGCCCCACTATCGCGAAGGAGCTGGGCGCTTTGGCCGCATACACCTCAATCTCGATCGTCGAAGCTTCGACACCGTATATGGATCCTGAATAGCATTTGGCAAGCATATGGCCTCTCCTTTTGTCAGGCTTGTTCTAAAGACGCGAACATTATCGCATAAATCACGAAGGGAAACCTTTCTTATATCTAACGCATATCTAACGTTTTCGCCAATTGGCCTGCAAATGCACATCAATTGACGGAAAATCGCCGCCGAATGCCGCCTGGGGGCTGGCGATCAGACGTCCTCTTCGTCAATAGCGGGGAGGAGGGAGTCTGGGGTGATGAACTCGCCGTTCTTGCGCATGACGAGGATGCGGAATTCGGCAAACGCGTCGAGAAAAAGCTCGCCCAAAAAGTCTCCAGATTCCCCGGGAAGGAGGCTGCGGAATGAGTCCAAAGAAAAGGGAAGCGAAAAAGAGAAAGTCCCCCTGCACCCCCTATAGAGAAAAAGCGAAGGGAAAAGAAAACAGACCTGGTGCTAATAGCACAGGTCCTTCGCGCGCGCG
>JAILJX010000028.1 GCA_024694365.1 Kiritimatiellia bacterium | reverse complement strand
AGCGACTGGACAAACCCTCTGAACGTCAAGGCGTATCATGTCTACGACTGGTCCTCAACCTCCGAGCTAAAATCTCTCGCGGGATTCTCCAGGCTTCTTCTCGAGAACTTGTATAGGGCGCCGGCGTTCATGGAGCTTCTTTATTCCACGGGAACAGGGGGCCACGCAGTTGGAATATGGGGTGCAGAATTCGAGGGCGGGCTTGTGAAGGCCGTGTACATTTCCGACTCCGACGACACGAAGACAGGGTATGCGCGCCATACCGTAAGCTGCTCCGGCGACCGCATCATTGTTGACGGGTATTGGGCGCCGAGGGTCAATGGTTTGACATTCCTCTACGCGCCTCAGGGAGTGGGTTTCACCGTTCCCAAGAACGCGTCTGCGGAGCCGACGGAAACGGATGTGACGTACACCCTCGGCGACAAGACAGTCGTCACGAAGAAGATTCCGCTCGAAGGCGACTGGATGAAGCGCTATCTTAAGAAGCATCAGGCGTCGGAGCTCAACGACGACGCTCGCGACTCCAACAATAACGGCGTCTCCGACAAGGACGAGTATCTGCTCGGAACCGATCCTGACGACGAGAACTCGAAGAAGCTGCGCATAACGGGAATTTCCTTTGACGAGAATGGCCGCCCGAAGATTGCGCACGAGCCGGAGGGCAACAGCGCCGTCGCGGACATCACAGTCCAGGGCGCTGTGTCTCCGGCCGGACCGTGGGAGACGCATTCCGACTCCGATACGGCGCACCACTTCTTCCGCGTCATAGTTACGCCCAAGTGAGAGGTGGCGCAATATGAAGCGCATCATACTTGCGTTGCTCCTCGCTTTCCTCGCCGCCTCGCTTCAGGCGAGGGTGCTCACTGACGCCGAGATCGAGTCGAAGGCAGAAAGGCTCGCCGCGTCGCGGGATGTGGCCATGCCTCTTGGCGGGGCGAGGTCTGTCGCCTCCGTCGAGAAGATTTCGTTGCCCGGCGGAGACTTGTGGGCCGTGAGGCTCTCGCCGTCCGGCCACATGATCCTCACGCCTTTTTCGGGCGACGGAATCGTCCGCCTCTCGCCGCACGACTTCGTCTGGCCCGAGGAGAATCCGCACGGCGCGGCGTTTCTGGACGTGATCGCCGGCGAGGCCGCGAAGAACGACGCCGAGTCCGCCTCCAAGCCGGGCCGGATGACAATCCAGTCCCTGCCGGAGAAATATCCGTACATCGCGCCGATAGAGCTGACGAAATGGAACCAGACCGGAGTCCACAACTGGTTCGCGCCGGGCGATGCGCCGTGCGGCTGCACGGCCCTCGCCTATGCGCAGTTCATGCGAGTCATGGAATGGCCTGCGCGGATCGAGGAGACGGCGACCTGGAGCATGGCCTACACGCATGACAGCGTCAAGAGCGAAGCCGAGCCATATCTCGCCTATCCTTACGTCGGATTCGACTATTCGAAAATGGGAGAGGGTGCGCGTCTCAACATCGATCCTTACGACGAACTGTATGAGACGTCGAGGCTCGTTCTCTATTCCGACATCCTCGCGAAGATGCAGTTCGCGAAGGGAGGTTCTGCCGCATGGATAGGCGAAGTCGCGGGAGGGCAGTGGTATGAGACTCCCGTTCTCGTGTACAACAACGGCACGAACGACACCGTGAACGCAAAGTATCTCACGGCTCTCCATGACGCCGTTTCGGAGGGAATCCCGGTATGCGTCTCCATGATGACCTCCTCGCAGGGCGCCCATGCGGTCATGCTCAGCGGATGGACATATTTCAGCGATGAGGAGTATATGTGGATGAATTTCGGCTGGGGCGGATCGAGCGATGGCTGGTATCCTCTCAAGTACAAGGGCAGCGAGAAGGCGAACGGAATTGACATCATTTTCGTCTCGCGCCCTGTGAAGACCGTGCAGACGGATCCGATTCCCGTCGCGACGTCTCTCCGTCCCTCGCTCGCGTGGCATCTTCCCGCGTGCTATACCAACAAGGTTTCCGGCTTCACGGTGAAGGCTTTCAAGGGCGGTCAGAAGACGGAGTGGAGCGACGACTTCACGACGCAGCGCGGAATCGCGTCCGGCGATCCGAACCGCTGGGAGCTGTCGGGCGGGAAGCTTCTTTTGAAGCAGCTTCCCAACGGAAATCCGTTCAGTCCGATCAAGTCGTTTTCGTATACGTGGAAGGAGGCGTTCGTCGCGACCGCGAACTCGGTCCTTTCCTTCGAGATGTCCTATGCGGACCAGAAATGGCCGTTCCATCTCGATATCCGGAAGATGGGAGGGGAGTGGACTACTCTCCGCTCCGTCACGAACAGCGTCCCCTCCGCGACGGTTGCCAATTGGGCCATTCCGCTTTCCGACTACGCCGGCTTCGCCTGTCAGCTTCGCGTGAGGACCACGGACATCGAGATGGCGAATTCGGTATCTGGCGTCAAGTACACGATTTCGCCCGTGACCGTGAGCAATGTCTCCGCTGCGATTGATGTTTCGTCCGTCCAGACATGGACCGTAAACGATTCCAAGGTACGGACCTGGACCGCACCCTCCGATCTTGCGGACGGTTCGCTCTATTCCTTCACCGTGACGCCTGTCTTTGCCGACACGTCTGTCCGGGGATTGGAATCGCAGCCGGTCATGACTCGCGTTTCTTCCGCGGCGTCCGCGGCGGAAAGGACGATCGGATTTTCCTCCCCCGGTGCGGAAGTCCTCCCCGGAATGAAAATGGCGAACGGCGTCTACCGCCGCTGTACATACGACGGAAAGTCCATCGTCCGCGTAAAGGCGCCCGTGACGACGGCGAAGCTGACCGTTCTTCCCCATAGGCCCGTCGCGTTCCCCGTGTCGGCGGTAGAGCAGTACGATCTCGGAGGCGGGGTCTACGATCTCGTGTTCGACGGGACGAAGGTCGTCAAGGATACGCCGTCCACCGAAATGAGAGGCCTCTACACGGTTCTCTGCGAAGATGCGGACGGTTCCGTTGTTGCGAAAGAGATGATTCTCCACTATCTCTCCAATGCCGCCTACGCAGTCGCCGAGACGTATTCTATTCCCGAGGGAGGCGATCCCGATCCCGGTGTGGGGGAGACGGACGAATTCGGACTCGTTCCCGCCTACTGGCACAAGTTCGACTCCGGAACCGGCAACATCGACGAGGTCGGCTGTTTCGAGGCGGTCTTCGAGGGACAGGACTTCTGCGTGATGGCGAGTTTGAAGTCTGTTGAGACTTCCGATGCGATTCTCTTCTCGACAGGCTCGTACGATTCCAACGGTGCGGCGCTGCTGGCGAACGGACAGAATTCGGTGAAGTTCTATCTGCACAGGAACAACCAGTACGATACGTCATGCACGGTCGACGTTTCCGATGCGACGACGAAGTTCCATCATTATGCCATAAACTACTCGGGCGGAAAGTACTACCTCTATGTGGACGGGAAGATCGCCGTCCTTTCGACGGATGCGTCCAAGGAGGTCATGTATACGCGCGCTGCTCCGGACAGGGGAATCGGCCTCGGGGCGATGAACAAGGGGACGGGCAGCCTTTCCCTTCCCGGCGCAAACGGGCTTCAGGTGGACGATTTCAGGGTCTACGGCGGGGCGTTCACGGCAAGTGAAATCGCGAAATATGCCGCGCTCTTCCCGGTCTCGGAAGGCTCTGCCGAACCCGATCCCATAGACCCCGGAACCGTTCCCGCCGAGCCTGACATGGACTACACCGGCACCTTCTTCGTCCCGGGCGTCGGGAAAGGCACGACGGTCTACGACGTCAACAAGTCTTCCGGCGACAAGTACTTCTCCTGGGGATATTGCGTCTCCGACATGCTTGCGTGGTATCATGACGAATACAAGTCTGCAGGCGGCGAATTGGGAAACAGCGATTCGTCGAAGGCGGGTACGATCGCGTACAGGCTCAAAAGCGCGTACGGAAACAACGATGGCGATTTCGCCGAAGGCGTCAAGAAGTACATCGCCCAGGGCTATATGCAGACATTCATCGACTCCGATGCATGGACGCGCGGCGACGCCTCCGCATATGCGACTTGGCCATCCATCGACGGATTCTCGAGACTCATTCTCGAGAACCTCTACAAGGGCCCAGCCTTGGCTGCGATGACTCCGGATGGAGTGACGACGAACAATCACGCCGTCGTCATATGGGGTGCGGAGATGAATGGCGGCGAGGTCGAGGCAGTGTATGTGTCCAATCCCGACGACAAGGGGACCGATCCGCGCATCACAAGGCACGCGGTCTCATGCTCGGGGACGGCCGTGAAACTTGGCGGCTTCGATGCATACAAAGTCGACAGCCTCACCTTCCTCTGGGCGCCTTCGGGTATCGTCTGCCCGGCCCCGGTCAATCCTTCCGTGAAGACGGAAGTGACGTTCAAGCTTCCCGACGGGACAACTGCGACGCGGATGATCGACCACAAGACCGGCTGGATGAAGCGGTATCTCGAAAAGCACCAGGCGTCCGAGCTCAACGACGACACGCGCGACTCCAACAACAACGGAGTCTCCGACAAGGACGAGTATCTGCTTGGAACCGATCCCGACGACGAAAACTCGAAGAGGCTTCGCATAACGGGAATCACGTTCGACGGGAACGGCCATCCGAGGATTGCGCACGAGCCCGAGGGCGACAGCGCTGTCGCGGACATAATCGTCCAGGGTTCGGCATTCCCCGGCGGACCATGGAAAAATCACGAAGACTCTGATGCGGACCATCGCTTTTTCCGCGTCACAGTCACGCCGAAATAAAGGAGGGATGATGGTCAAGACGATAGCATCGCTGTTTTCTTTCAACGGAAGGGCCAGGCGCAGGGAGTATTGGCTCGTCAACATCGCGGTGGCGCTCGTCATGACCTGTGCGTTCCTGGCGCTCGTGCATTTCGCCGGACTCCCTGCGGATCAGGGCATGGAGAAGCTTCTTGAGTCGATGGACTCAGTTCCTGCCGACATGATGGCATTGTTCGGGCTGGCGGTGTTCGTCTGTCTCCTGCTGATCGTCCCTGTGAGCGTGCGGCGCTTCCACGACAGAAACATGTCTGGCATGTGGTTGGTGTGGTTTTTGCTTTTGGGCATGATCCCGTTCATCGGCATGGCCGCAGGGCTGGCCCAGAATGTGATACTTGGCTTTTTCGAAGGGACGATCGGCGAAAACAGGTTCGGACCCGACCCCAAGGCCGAGCAGCACAAGAGCCTGATGCCCCGTCCCGCTCCTGAGACTCTTCCCGACCAGCCTCGCGGACTCGACTGCGGCACCCTCGAGGAGCGGATGGAGCGGCTTGAGGATCTCGCGAGGCGCGGCATCGTCACCGAGGCGGAGTACAGGCTGAAGCGCGAAGAGTTCGAGAAAGAAGCGGCCTCGCGGCAAGATTCCCCGAAGACAGGTGACGATGATGGCTCTTCCCAAACGAAGTCTGTTTTGCTATAATACGCACCAAAGTCAAACCAACGAGAGAAAAAAATGAGCGAACAGAAAAAATACGTCTACTTCTTCGGCGCCGGACAGACCGAAGGAAACGCCAACATGCGCGAACTCCTCGGAGGCAAGGGCGCCAACCTGGCCGAAATGGCCGGACTGGGGCTCCCCGTGCCGCAGGGTTTCACGATTTCCACCGAAGCCTGCACGCGTTACTATGACGACGGAAGGATGATCGCCCCCGACATCATGAAGCAGGTCGCCGAATACGTCGGCAAGCTCGAGAAGTCCGCCGGCAAGAAATTCGGCGATGCGAAGAACCCTCTTCTCGTCTCCGTCCGTTCCGGCGCCCGCGCCTCCATGCCCGGCATGATGGATACGATCCTCAACCTCGGCCTCAACGAGACCGTCGTCGCTTCGCTCGCGAAGCAGACGAAGAACCCCCGCTGGGCTTGGGACTGCTACCGCCGCTTCATACAGATGTTCTCCGACGTCGTCATGGAGGTCGGCAAGAAGCACTTCGAGAAGCTGATCGACGAGATGAAGGCCAAGAAGGGCGTCAAGCTTGACGTCGAGCTCACGGCCGCAGATCTCAAAGCGCTCGCCGGCAAGTTCAAGGCGGAGTACAAGGGCGCCATCGGCAAGGACTTCCCCGACGACCCGAAGGAACAGCTCGTCGAGGCGATCAAGGCCGTCTTCCGCAGCTGGGACAACCCGCGCGCCAACGTATACCGCCGAGACAACGACATCCCATATTCCTGGGGCACTGCCGTGAACGTGCAGATGATGGCCTTCGGCAACCTGAACAACCAGTCCGGAACGGGCGTCGCCTTCACGCGCGACCCTGCGAGCGGCGAGAAGAAGCTTATGGGCGAGTTCCTCATGAACGCCCAGGGCGAGGATGTCGTGGCCGGCGTCAGGACGCCGATGCCTATCGCCAAGATGGCCGAGGTCATGCCCGAGGCGTTCAAGCAGTTCCAGAAGATCTGCACGACGCTCGAGAAGCACTACCGCGACATGCAGGACATGGAGTTCACCATCGAAAACGAGAAGCTCTTCATGCTCCAGACGCGCAACGGCAAGCGCACCGCGAAGGCCGCGCTCAAGATCGCCTGCGACCTCGTGGACGAGGGCATGCGCACGGAGCAGGAGGCCGTGCTCATGGTCGAGCCGCGCAACCTCGACACGCTCCTCCATCCGCAGTTCGACGCCGTCGCGATCAAGAAGGCAAAGCCGATGGGTCGCCGCCTTCCGGCCTCGCCGGGCGCGGCCTGCGGACGCATCGTCTTCAACGCCGCCGACGCCAAGGCGTGGAAGGACCAGGGCGAGCAGGTGGTGCTGGTGCGCCTGGAGACGAGCCCCGAGGACATCGAGGGCATGAAGGTGGCCGAGGGCATCCTCACCGTGCGCGGCGGCATGACGAGCCACGCGGCGGTGGTCGCGCGCGGCATGGGCGAATGCTGCGTCTCCGGCTGCCAGGAGATCCAGATGGACGAGGAGGCCAAGCGCTTCATCCTCGGCGGCAAGACGTTCCGCGAGGGCGACTGGATCTCGATCGACGGCTCCACCGGCAACATCTACGACGGCGTGATCCCGACCGTGGACGCGACGATCGCCGGCGAGTTCGGCCGCATCATGATGTGGGCCGACAAGTTCCGCCGCCTGAAGGTGCGCACCAACGCCGACACGCCGCGCGACGCGAAGAAGGCGCGCGAGCTCGGCGCCGAGGGCATCGGCCTCTGCCGCACGGAGCACATGTTCTTCTCGCAGAGCCGCATCACGCCGTTCCGCGAGATGATCTGCGCCGACACGGTCGAGGAGCGCGAGATCGCCCTCAACAAGATCCTTCCGTTCCAGCAGGACGACTTCGAGCAGCTCTTCGAGGCGCTCGACGGCCAGCCCGTCACCATCCGCTTCCTCGACCCGCCGCTGCACGAGTTCGTGCCGCACACCGAGGACGAGATCGCGCTTCTCGCGAAGACCACGCACAAGCCGATCAGCCGCATCAAGGAGATCATAGACTCGCTCCACGAGTTCAACCCGATGATGGGCCACCGCGGCTGCCGCCTCTGCGTCACCTACCCTGAAATCGCCGTCATGCAGACGAAGGCGATCATCCGCGCCGCAGTCAACGTGCAGAAGCGCCACAAGGGCTGGAACGTCAAGCCGGAGATCATGATTCCGCTCACCGGCGACGTCAAGGAGTTCAAGTTCGTGAAGGACATCGTCGTCCATGTGGCGAACGAGGAGATCCAGGCCGCCGAGACGAAGCTCAACTACGAGGTCGGCACCATGATCGAGGTTCCGCGCGCCGCGCTTGTCGCGGGCGAGCTCGCCGAGGAGGCCGAGTTCTTCTGCTTCGGCACGAACGACCTCACGCAGATGACCTTCGGCTTCTCCCGTGACGACGCGGGCAAGTTCCTCGGGGCGTACTACGACAACAAGATCTACGAGAACGATCCGTTCGCGCGCCTCGACCAGACGGGCGTCGGCAAGCTGATGAAGATGGCCGTGAAGGACGGCAAGTCCACCCGACCGAAGATCCATTGCGGCATCTGCGGCGAGCACGGGGGTGATCCGACGTCCGTCGAGTTCTGCCATCGCATCGGCCTCAACTATGTGAGCTGCTCGCCGTTCCGCGTGCCGATCGCCCGCCTCGCGGCTGCACAGGCGGCCTTGCGCGACAAGTGATCGGCGGGAACGGATCCAAGACATGAAGGCAAGGTACGGAGTCTGCCTCCTGCTGCTTGGCGTCGCGATCGGTTGCGGCGGCTGGTGGCTTGCGTCGCGGGACATCTCGAACCGGGAGCTCAAGACGGCTCTCGAGGAGTCGTCCGACGCGACGCAGAGGAAGGGGGACGACATCCTGCGGCGGCTTGATGTGTCGGATGCGCGTGTCATCGAGCGGATCGACGAGCGGGCGGACGAACTGGTCCGTCGCTCGTCGGCCCTTGACCGGAAGCTCGATCGGATCGACGAGCGCCTTGGGCGTCTTCTCATGGCCGTTGAAAATCCGCCTCTCGCCGACGGAAAGTAGAGGAGGGGCATGGGTTCGTTGATTCGGTCGGCCGAGGAGCTTGAATCGGCCTGCGCAAGCGCACGCGAGGAGGGCATCCTCTCGCTTGATACTGAATTCG
>JAILJX010000025.1 GCA_024694365.1 Kiritimatiellia bacterium | reverse complement strand
AACCAGGCGATCCCGTTCGACTTGCATGCCTAATCCACGCTACCAGCGTTCGTTCTGAGCCAGAATCAAACTCTCAGAAAAAATATTCGAGTTCCGGCCGCCCTCGCGGGCAGCCAAATCCTCACACAAGCATTTACTGTTCCGTGTCTCTTCCGAAGGTTCGTTTTCTCCACGAACCGAAGAGTCACGTCTCAAGCATTCTCATCTCAAAGATCGATGTTCTGCCCATTTCAGGCGAACGGATGTATAGTATATCATTTTTGCATGCGGCAGTGCAAGGGGGTATTTCAAAAAAATTTCGCAACGCGCCGGGGAGGCCTCGGTTCAGGCGACGGAAGCCTCATCCCCGGAGTCTTCTCCGGCGTCCTGCCCGACGTTTTCCTCCAGCCATCTTGACGCGTCGGCGGCGTTCGTGTACTCCTCGCCGGTTATGAACTCGTACTCCTCGCGCGCGGCTGCGACCGCAGTTTCGGCGGCGGCGCCGTCCTCGATGACGCCGACCACGACACGCAGCGCCTCGGCCTCCTCCATGTCGCTCAGCTCCATCGTCATCGACTCGAGCGCGCCCTCGTCATCCACGACCTGCATGGCAGCCTCTATGATGTCGGCGCGCCTCTTCGCGTCGGAGATCTCGCCCAGGGCCGCGACCCAGCCGTCGATCGCGCTCTGGCGCACGTCCTCGTCGGCATCGGCCATGAACGGCATGAGCTCCGCCATCGTCTTGACGCCGAACCAGCCGAGGGCGTCGACGAGGTCTGAACGGACCTCCGCGTTCGCGGACGCCGCCGCTTCGGGGAGAATCTCGCGTATCGCGGAGAGGTTCTCGTCGTCCATGGCTTTTTCGATCGCCGCGAGAAGGCGCTTCTCGTCCGGCGCAAGGTCCGCGCGGTCCGCAATGCCGATGCGTTGCGCGGCCCGGCGCTGCGCACGCCCCTTCTTCGCCCCTGCACGCTTCGTCTGTTTCGCGCTCTTCGCCGGTTTCGGCTTCTCCTCCGCGATCTCCGCCGCGGGGGCCGGCGCCGTCTCGGCGGCGGGGACATCCTTCACCGCGGCCGCGGGCGCCGCAGACGCAGGCGCAGGCTGCTCCCCGCCGCCCATGAACGCCAGGCAGCACGCCGCAGCGACGATCAATGCAGCCGCGAAAGCGGTTCGGATTTTCGACTGGCGATCCATGGCGGAAACGACCGCCGCGGCCTTGACGGCCAATTCTTTCATCTTGTTCATTTTGTCTTTCCTTTTCTCTTGCATAAAAAACAACCTCCTCTGCCAATTACTGGCACGGGGAGGTTCGTTTCTTACGGACGGCGCGCGGAATTTTCAGTTTTCGGAAAGCGGATCGGGCCTGGAGGCCGCGTCCTTCAAAATCCCCTCCGGCTCGACGGCGACGGTCATCGAATCGACGCGGAACGCCTTCTGCGGATCGATGGCGTCCATCTTGTCCTCCACAAACGCGGGGAAATACTCGTTTATGTCCTCCTCCACCTCCTTCTGGCGGAGTTCGTCGACAAGATCCTCGAACTCCTTGCCCCTGTGCTCGGAGGCGACATACTCTTCAAGCCAGCCGTTGAGCCGTTCGCCGGCTTTCGCGGCGGCGGCGAGAGTCTCCTCCGTCTCCGGCCGTCCGGCGGATCCGTCGGTGTAGACTATCTGGAGCGAAACGGTGTATTTCGCGTCCGCATCGGGCGCATTCACCGGCATCATGTCCATGGAGAACGGAGCGGAGAACCTGAAGCCGTCCGACACTCCCGCCTGGCGCTCCGTCGCCGAAGGCGGCGAGGGAGGCGGCGCGGAGGCCGCATCGCCCGCCCGCCCCGCCGCCGCATAGGCGATGGCGCAGGCGGCGGCAAGCCCTGCGGCGGCAAGCGCGGCGCCGCGCCAATGTCTCGCGCGGATGGCCTTTCCGAGACCGGAGGCCGACCTGTACCTGGATTTCGGATTGGACGCCGTGGCCATGAGATGGATCGACCTCCAGCATCCGGGCATCTTTCCTGGAAAGCAGTCGGCTATCAAAGCTCCGATCGCGTGAACGTCGGCCTCGGGTCCGGCGGAGAGTCCGCTGAACTGCTCCGGCGCCGCATAGCCGACCGTCCCGACGGCGACGCGCCGTCCGCCGTCGAGGGAGAGGCCGTCCTCCTCGCGCCGGCACTCGGAGATCGGGCACGCGAGGCCGAAATCCACGAGGACGGGCGTGCCGTCCCCGCGGAAGAGGATGTTCGCGGGTTTTATGTCCCTGTGCACATAGCCTTTTGCGTGCAGTTCGCCTGCCGCGGACGCTATCTGGCGCAGGAACGACGCGACGCGCCGGTCTCCCGAGGGGAGCTCCCGGCTCTGGAGCAGCTCTAGGACGATGTACGGGCGCTCCCCGAAGTTTCCCGAGCCGAGCATCCGCGGGATGTTGCGGTGCTTGACCGAGGAGAGGATCCCGGACTCCCGCGCGAATCTCGCCCGGGACTTGCCGTCGAGCCGGTGCAGCATCTTCACCGCCGCGAAGCCACCGCTTGCCGACCTCGCCTTGTACACGTCGGCGAATCCGCCGCGTCCGAGCCGGGCGACAACGCTCCAATCCCCTATGGCGGTGCCCGGCCGGAGCTCTCCATCGTCGGCGCTCTCGTCCTCCTTGCGCCCGTCGAGCCATCTGTCGAAATCGCATTCCATGTCCGTTCCCGAATCGGTTCACTGCGCCAAGCCGTCCGCCCCGCCGCATACGCTCGCGTAGCTCAGGGCGAGGGCTTTCAACTTCTTCACCATGCGCGACTTTATCTGGTCGACGTTGTTGCGCGTAATCCCGAAGATTTCCGCCACCGACGCAGGCGATTCTTCGCGCAGGACGATGCGGCGGAATATCTCCTTGTCGCGCCGCATGACCGACTTGTCGGCCATGAACTGCTGAAGGGCCGATTCGTACGCGTCGCGCCGCCAGTTGCTGAGGTCCGCCCTGCACGGTCCGTCGCCGCCGATCCAGCTCAGCTCCTTCTCCGCGGCGAGGGAGCCCTTTACCTCCTCGTAGCGGCTCCGCTTTTTCAGCTGTTCGATCGCCTTGTATCTGACTATCCCGACGAGATAGTTTCTGAAATGCCCCTTCGCGTCGGGGTCGTAGGAGTAGACGGGGAGCTTCTCAACCAGCGTCACCAGCGTGTCGTTGAAAACTTCGTCGGCGTCGACCGTCGGGAAATACTTGAGGAGGAAGCCCTTGACGGTCGAAGCGTATTTTTCGGCGAACTCCGTCCACCGCGGGGAAAGCGAATCCTCTCCCAGCGTCTTCAGCAGCGTAACCGATGTGACGGGCGCCGCGCCCGCCGCCTTTTTGCGATCGTCCATCGCCCGATATTATACCAAAATTCGCGCCGCTTCACTTGGCCCCTACATCAAGAACGCGCGTGGAGCCGTCATTCATCGACACGGAAAGCCTGTCTCCGTCGAGCGAAATGCCCTCGACCGTGCCTGACGGATCCATCACCGCGACGAAAGGACGCTCCCACGCCTCGCCTTGCTGGCGCGCGACGAAAGTGAACGTCGGCGATTTCGCGAGGTCGTACGGCTGGTTCTCCATCCTGGAAAGCCCCTCGGTGGGCGGGGCCTTCACCTTGTATACCGTCCGGCCATCGCTGCCGGCCATGAAAAGGCGCATCCCGTCGCTCCACTCCGCGACGACGTTCTCCGATCCGTCGCCCGCCTCCTTGTCCCAGAAATACGAATATGCGTAGAGGTGGCCCCCCGCGAAGGCGAGATCCTCCGTGGGGGAGGTTTTCACCGAAAGCGCCATGTCCGTCCCGAGATTGTGGTAGAAATAGTCGTGGAACGCGTCCTTGCCGTCGCGCCGGCGCGAGCGGAACACGTCGACGAAGAATTTTCCGTCGATTATCCCGACGGTCCTCTGCTGGTCGGCGTTCGTCTCGGGCTCGAGGAATCGCACGGTAACGCCCCACCCGTTCGTGGACACGACCTCGTAGGCATGGTGAGACTTCATGACCGGATAGTCGCTCACGCCATCGACGCAAACCGTGTTGTGGGCGGGGAACCTGGAATAGTATTCGTTGTAGTCGGCGCCGCCGTAGAGAGAAAAGCCGATGCCCGCGTCGACGCCCCTTCTCGCGCCGAAGGCGTACGTCTCGAGCGATATGCCGTTGGCGTGCTGATGGTTGCCCTCGCTGCCGTTCAGGGCGAACGCGAGTTCTCCCTCGCGCCTCACAAGCCAGTTCGGCGCGATGAAGAGCGGAGTTTTCGACGGCGTGAACTTCGCTTTCGGGTGGGTGTCGCCGAACCCTATCAGCATGCCGTCGGGGAAGGTCCATTCCGGCAGCGTCGCGACGGCCTTCTCGAGCACGGGAATCTCCTTGAACAGGTCAATCCCCTCGTTCTCCTTCAGTTCTCCGGCGAGGTCGATGAAGTCGTTCACCACGTTGACGCTGTAGCCGGGCGATTCGTTCCATATCCCGGTGGCGGCGTCGAAGCCTGCGGCGGCCAGCGCAGCCAGCCCCCATTGGCGAACCTCCCTCGCATTCATCACGACATCCACGTAGCGCTTGCGGTCGGCGTCGGGCAAAACCTTGGCTATCGCGTATATGAACCGCGCCTGGATGAGGTCCCAATTGTTGTCGGGCACCCCGTTCGCGATTATGAGATCGGCCCACTTCCTCAGCGCCGCGTCGTAGACCTTGCGCTTTTCCGGGCAGTTCGCGTCGATGTACGGCTTGAGCCTGCCGTAAAGCTCCGCCACCTCCTGGCACAGATCCTCGTGGATGACTTCGAAGGACTGAAAGCCGACCAGCGTCTGCATGTGGCCATGGTCGAGGTCGACGGGCGGCGTCATCTCGGCGAGGCCGCAGAGGTATGTGTCCAGAACCTCCCATGCGGAGAGCTCGTCTCCGTCATCGAGCGCCTTGAGCGCCTTGTTCATCACGCTTCTGTTGACGGCCTGCGCCCTGTTGCCGCCGTTGACGTGTCCGCGCGCGGCGCTCATCGTTATCGTCGGGCACCCCGCCTTCTCCCCTCCGTTGTGGTCGAATCTCTCTCCGCGCACGTAGTTGGTCCTCCCCGGATTCTCCCTGTTCATCATCAGCTCGTCGCAGAGCCTCCACGCCCTGGGCGCCGGATCGTCCGCCACTTTGCATCCCGTCTTCACCCTCCATGTCGCGCCGGAGGCCGGGCCGACCTTCTTTCTCAGAATCCTCCCCGGCCTGCAGCCGAGCTCCGCGGTGTCGATGGCGACGTCGAGCCCTTTCCCGTCTCCCGTCATCACGGCTATCCACCACTCGTCGCCCTTTCGCCTCGCGATCGTTATGCTCTCGCCCGGGAATCCGTCGAGGACGCGCGTTTCGTCCCAGCTCCCGGGCAGCTTGTCGAACCACTCTTTCTGGCGCGCATCCTCCCCCGCGCGCGCTGGCGTGTCATACCAGTAGAGCGTCGTGAGAGGCGAATAGAACACGAGCGCCGCGGCCATCTGATGCTCCTTGTCGACGGCCGTGAGCCGCGGATCGTTCCAGCATATCGTGTAGTCCGCCGCGCCGCAGAGCATTCTCGTGAACGGCAGCGTCGTGTTGTGGGTGGCGGAAGGGAACTCTTCGTTGCCGAGGATGCCCTCCTGCGTGAGGAGATTGGGATACGTCCTGGAGAATCCGTTCGGACGGTACTCGTCGTGGATGTTCATCATGAGCCTGTTCTCCGCGGCCTTTTTCACGAGTCCGTGCAGCCACACGCTCCATCTGTGGGAGGCGTACTGCACGAACCCGCTCTTCACCCCGACGATCCCCCACTCGCGCAGAAGCGGGAAGAGTTTGTCGGCCTGTTTCATGAGCGCGTGCTGGTTGACGTAGAGCCAAATCCCGACGCCCTTCTTCCTGCCGTATTCGACGACGGACTTCATGTCAAGCCTGTCTATGACCTTCGTCGCGTCGCCGTCGTGGCTAGTGCACGGCTCGTACCATTTCCAGTCAAAAAGCATGTACTTTATGCCGTGCCTGGCGCAATAGTCGATGGTGTTCGTCGCGCCCTGCATGGTCAGCGTCGTCTCGCGCATGATCGTCCCCGGCTTCACCCATTCCGCGGCGTCCTTGACTTCGCACGGGGGGTTGAGATCCTCCACAACCCAGTTGCGCTCGAGGAGATCGCCCGGCCTGTCGCCGAGAAGCACGACCTTCCACGGACTCGCCGCGTAGGTCACCAGGTCCACGGGCGAGTACATCACGCTCTTGATCTTCCTTCCCTCGCCGGTGAACTTCACCAGGCACCAGTCGTCGCAGTCCGCATCGAGCAGCGACGCCCACTTCCCCGACGGCAGACGGAGCGTGAGCGGACGCTCCACCGGCTTTTCTATCCTGTCCGCAGTCACGATTTCGTGCCCCGCCTGCGCCCACCTCTGCGCATAGCAGAGCGTCCCTTCGGGCAGCGAATACTCCGTCAGGTCTGCCGTCACCTTGTGGAAAACGGCCGCCGGATGCTCCGGGAAGAAGTAGCGGAACGCGAGCGCGCCGTTGTAGACGCGTATCTCTACGTCAAGCCTGTACCGGCTTTCGTCCCTGCGTTCGAAATGGAGAACGGCCGCGGAATGCGGATTGTGCACTGCCGCGCGCTCGCCCCAGAGCGGACGCCACGGCGCGTCGGGGACCTCTCTCGTCTCGGCGCCCGTGAATTCAAGGCCGTCGAACCAGCAGCCGTACTGCTTGACGTCCCTTATGCCGAGCGCCTTTTCCCAGACCTCGTTGTCGAGGTCGAGGCCGAAGCGCGACTCCTCGACGACAGCCGTCCCTTTCCAGGAAAGGCTCCACGTCTTTTCAGGCGTGAAGACGGCGGCGGTCCCGCCATCGGGGGAAGATACGGTTATTGCGGAAGCGAAAAGTATGGCAGGGATGAACATGCCCATAGTTTACCATATTCCGCACAGACATACAGTCCCCCTATTGTGGGGTGTGCGCCGGATTGAGCTGGCGCTTCACTTTTTCGAAGGCGGCGCGCATCTTCGATTCGCGCCCCCACGCAGTGCGCACTTTCCCGGGATCGAGGATGCGGCAGTGTCCGGTAAGTATGTTCTTCTCCAGCTTCCACCCTTTTTCGCTGTCGAGTACATCCCACCATATCTCCGCATCCATCACGCGCCCCTTGATGACCGGATAGCCCTGGGGCACCATGATCTTGCCGGACGGCCCCTCTCCGTCAAGAAGCCTCTTGAGATAGCGGAGGTAGAACTGCTCGTGGTGGTTGGCGACGTCCTTGAGAATGCCGACCCTTGCCCAGAGCCTGTCCACCTCGACCTCGCGCGTCAAGCCTTCCGGCGTCACGCATTCCACGACATTGGCGCACGGCTCAACCGAGCCGTTGGCGCCGAAGGCGACAGCCTTCTCGCCTCCCGCCATGGCATACACGTAGCGCAGCGTGACGTCGTCGGGATTGCATACGGCTATGACCGGCAAAAGGCTTCCCCCGCCCATTTTCGCGATATCGGTGTCGCCGGACGGGATCGCAGCGCCCAGAAGGACGCCCCTCTTGACCTTGAGCCCGTTTTCCGCAAGGCGCGCGAGGACTCTGGCGACGATGCGTCCGCCGAGAGAATGCCCGACGAGCGTAAGGCCCTCGCGCTTCTCTTTCGGCATCGTCGCAAGTTCGAACGCGAAGCGCCACGATTCCTTGTCGGCCGAATCGACTGCCGTCGGCCAGACGATGCTGTCGCCGTCCCAGGACTTGAACTCCGCACCTTCGCCGGGGAACGCGTCCGAGACGCAATCCATGACCCCGGGCGAAGGCTCGCCCGTCTTGAGCCAGCCCGGAAAGAACCATACGCTCGCCGCCAGCACAGCCATTGTCATAACGCCTCCCTTCCTTTGCCGCAACATTATACTGCTTTTCACCTCTCGCTTCAAGCCTCCATATGCGTGGAGGTTCCCCAATTTTACTTTGGGCTGCCGAACCTTTGCGACCCTCTGCGCGGTTTTGGAAAAACTCCGACGGTTGATGTTCTCGCTACCGCTCCACGGCTTCGCACTTTTCAACCATAATCAGGAGACGCTTTCTTTC
>JAILJX010000016.1 GCA_024694365.1 Kiritimatiellia bacterium | reverse complement strand
AAGCTCGCCGTCGCGAAGACGCCGACCGCAAGCCTGACGGTGAGCAAGCTCGCAGACCTCGACAAGGTCGAGGATGAAGTCGCCATGGCCGAACGACTCACCGCCGAAGGAGAGGAGGACTGAGATGGAAAAGGCGAAAAGAAAACCCGAGCGCCGCCGGGCGACGCCGATCACCGCTCAAGAGGCCCGGCGATGATGCCGGGTGACATGCCCTGCTACGCACCATGTCCCGTCTCTTCCTGCAGGCGCTGCATCGACGGACTCTGCACCGACAATGCACCCTGCGAGAAGAGAGACGAGGCTTTAGAATCCTCAGAGAATAAGGAGTGGTTGGAAAGTGGTTGTAGAGCTGGTTTTTTAAGGGTTGGTTGGAGAGTGGTTGGAGAGTGGTTGTAATGTCGGCTTGGTGTCGCGTCTTTCTTTACCCTCGCGAAACCGCCTCAGAAAAAGTCCGATATGCGCTCCATGAGCTCGCTCTGCGAGGCGACCGTATGGACGGATGCGGGGATCGATTTGCGGAAAATCGCCCCGTAGTTCTTCGTGACGATCCTGGGGTCGGTCACAACGACGATCCCCCTGTCGCGCTTGGTGCGGATGAGGCGTCCGAATCCCTGGCGGAATTTGATCACGGCCTCGGGAAGAAGGTAGTCCCTGAAAGAGCTCCCGCCCTCGCGGTCGATCTTCTCCCCGCGCGCCTCGACTATGGGGTCGCCTATCTGGGCGAAGGGAAGACGGGCTATGACGACGCAGGAGAGGGCCTCGCCGGCGACATCCACGCCTTCCCAGAACGACTGCGCGCCGAAGAGGACCGTCCTGTCGCCCTCCTTCAGCGCTTCGGTCATCGATTCCCGCGAAATCCCCTCCCCCTGCACGAGGAGCCCTATCCCCGCCGCCGCCAGAGGACCCCTCGCCGAGGCCGCGACGGCGTTCATCATCTCGTAGCTTGTGAAAAGAACGAGCGCGCGGCCCCTGGTCGCCGAAAAGAGGTCCTTCATCAGGCCGGCCAGCGCTGCGGCATATGCGGAAGCGTCCGCCGCAGGGTCGGGCAGGCAGTCCGGCGCATACACCCCGGCCTGGAGAAGATAGTTGAAGGGCGAAGACGCCACGAGGGTCTTGAACCGTTCGGCGCATCCGAGCCTTTTCGCCATGTATTTGAAGTCGCTCCCTACCCTCAGCGTCGCGGACGAGAGGATGACGGAGTCCTTGACCCCGTAAAGAAGCTTTCCGAGAGCTTCCGCCACCGAAAGCGGGGCGGCGACGAGACGGATGTTGCGGCGGCGCTTCTCGCCCTGCATCCGCTCAACCCAGTATGCGTGGGTGTCCCTGTCGCCCTTCAGGACGAAATTCGTCTCGTTCGCGAAAGCCACGAGGCTCTCCGCGACGCCATCCAGCTGGGCGGCGAGGTCCGCGAGATAGTTGAACTCGCCATCGGGGGTGGAGGCGTTGAGCGTATCCCTTAGATCGTGGAGAAGCCTCACCATGGCCGCAAGCTCGTTTTCGAGCCTCGCCTGGGCGGCGATGAGATCGCCTTCATTCCACTCGTCCTCGCCATACGCCTTGAAAAGCCCCCGCACGGAATACCGCCTCGCCCCTTCGCTCACCCTGTAGCGCACGGAATCCGCCTTCTTCAGCGGACGCATCAGCAGGGCAGCGAGGTCTGCAACGTCCTCGGCGGCGGAGATCATCTTGACGACAAGCCCGTTGGCCTCGGAAAGGAGCCGTCGCGTGCGCTCGCCCGCGGCGCTTCCGGAGAGAATACCCTTCTGAAGCTGCCTTTCGACTGCGGAGAGGACTCCGCCCGAGCGTCCGCCGCGCCCTTTCCCCCGCCGCATGAGCCTGTTGAGGATTCGCGAGAGGCCCGGAACCGAAAACTCGAAGCTGAGGAATTCGGTCGCGATGCTCTCGAGATTGTGCGCCTCGTCGAAGACGACGCGGGCGTAGGCGGGCAGTATGGACCCTCCGTCGCCTGCGGCTTCGGCAAGGACGAGCGCGTGGTTGGCGACGACAAGATGGGCCTCGGCCGCGCGCTTCCTCGCGCGGTACACGAAGCAGCGCGAGTACCATGGGCACCTTCTGCCGCTGCATTCCTCGCCGGGGCAGGAGAGGAGTCCGCGGGGAAGCCCGGCATACGAATCGAGATCGCCGTCGGGCGTGGAATGCATCCAGTCGATGAACCCCGGCATCGCCTCCTGCTCTTCGCGCGACATCGTCCAGTAGCCGGCGGCGAAGAAATCGGCCACGGCCCTGAGGCAGAGATAGTTGCCCCGCCCCTTGAGAAGAGCCGCCTTGAACTTCGGCGCGTCGTCGCCGAGTATCCTGACGGCCCTGGGGATGTCGGAATGCATCAGCTGGCTCTGCAGGTTCCGCGTCGCGGTAGACACGATCACGGGCGTATCGTTGGCCCATGCCCAGAGGATGGAAGGCACGAGATACGCCAGAGACTTGCCGACGCCCGTTCCGGCCTCGACCATCAGGTGCTCGCGGGAGTTGAACGCCCTGACGATGCCGGCGAGCATGTCGAGCTGGCCCGGGCGCTCCTCGTAGCCGTCCATCCTGCCGAGCGTGCCCCCGGCCTTCAGATGCTCCGCGGCGCTTTCCGGGTTCAGGCGGACGCAGTCCTCATGGGACGGCAAATGGCGGGTCTTGGCGCTTTCCCTCCATTCAGGAAGGAAATCCGCCCATTTCGGATCGTCGATGAACGATGCAGGTGTCACATCGCCAGGCGCGCCGCGAGCGCCTTGAGCGCGTCCATGTCGCCCTTGCGGTTCTCGAACGAGAGAGGATCGCCCGCCATGCGCGGAATTATGTGGAAATGGACGTGGCGAACGGTCTGCCCGGCCGCTTCGCCGTTGTTCTGCATGATGTTGAATCCGTCGCAGGGCAGCGCCGTCTTGATGTGGGCGGCGACCTTTTTGACGCGGGCGATTATGGCCGCGAGAGTCTCGTCGGACGTGTCCAAGAGCCCCTCGGAGTGGGCTTTAGGTATCACGAGCGCATGGCCCGCGGAAAACGGGTTGATGTCAAGATAGGCCAGAACGAGCTCATCCTCGTATATTTTGAAGGAAGGTATCTCGCCTTCGGCGATGGCGCAGAAAATGCAGTTGTTCTTCATGACGGTATTATACCATTTCCTCTCTGTGCTTGCGCGCGGATTGTTGTTCAACGCGACCCGTTTTCCGGCAGACCGCTTCTTGCGGCAACATTCCCGGCCGACGTTTCAGAATCCCAGATTTTCGTGAAATCATGATGGTAGATGTCGTCTATCGCCACAAAAGGCTTGCCGGAAACTATGGTGCATCCAACAAGCTCTTTGCCGGCGGCGGCGTTCAAGGCTCCGCGCACATACTCCGTGCAGTAGAGTTTGTCAGGCGTGGACATGTCAAAAGCCCTGTCAAACGGCGTGCCAAGCTTTGTGCGCCCCTCTTCGGCAAAGCGCACGGCCGTTTGGGCGGAGCCGTCATATCTGTACACGGCGCCCTCAAGCGCCTCGGCGAAAAAGCCGGACCAGTTTTCTTTGCGCACGCATCCTATTCCGGTGCTGTCGTCGGCGTCCGCATGCAATATCACGACCTTTCCGTCTTTCGCCGAATCGACGATGCCGACGTGCGAAAAGCGCTTTTCTCTCGTTGATACGCCTATGAAATAGGGAGTCCACGTTCCCTCCCCCTTTCTGAACACCAAATCGCCGACGGCAATCCCCAAAGGAGGGGATTGCCGCCATTGCGAGTCTTGCGCGACAACCGCCCCGACGACACTGAAGACAAGCGCCGCCAGGCGGATGCTATGCAGCGGGCGCATATTATTTCTTATCGATGACAACTTTCCATTCGCCGTTTTCTTTGACGAGATCCACTTCTTCAGTGTCAGTCTTGCCGTCCTTGGTCACCTCAACCTTTACCTTGGCTTTATCGCCATCGATCTTCGTATCCACCGCCTTGAAAGACGCGCCCTTCAGCTCCTTGGCGGCGCCACCGCCAAAGGCAGCCACTAGACCAGAAGCTTCTCCGGTAGCGAGCTCTGCAGCCTCCTGGGCCTTGCCGTCCGCAAGCTTCTCGTAGAACCTGACAGCGACGTCATCCGGTCCGTTGCAGCCTGCAAGCAGCAACGCAACAGACGCGACCGCCAAGAAATGCATGATGAGTTTTTTCATTGTATTCCGCCTTTCGTTTTTTTTGTACTTTTGCCAAACAAGGCACACAGCCTTGCCCCACAGTGAAAATTATAGCACAACGCCCGCGGTTCTTTCAAGCGGTATTTCATCATTGCGCCCGAAACCGCTTGCCGTCATTCCCAGATTGCGTAGACGCTCAGTGTCGCGCCCGGCGAGGCCGCGCGTTCGACGCGCGCCCCGTCGCTCTTCCAGACCTTCCCGGAGGCCGCGTTCGCCCTGCTCGACCCCCACCCCGCAAAAACGGCGCCGCTCCGCGTCCATCCGAGAGCCTTGAGCGTCGGCAGCGAAGTCTGCGTGCCATACCGGTAGCCAAGAGAGCGCCATCTGCCCGAGCCGTCGTTTTTGTTGAAGCGTATCTGGTAGTACCCGTCCTTGAGCCGCCATCTGGCATAGACCGTAAGCGTCTCGCCGGCCTGCACGGGCTCGGCGACAAAGGCCCAGTCGCCCTTCCACGCACTTGCGCGTCCGTTGTCGCCGGCGTTTTTCGGCGTGGTCTCCCACCCCATGAAATCGTAGCCGCGCCTGGCCCACCCAAGACCGTTGCCGACAGACGGCATCCTGGTCTTCGTTCCGAACGGGAAGCCGACGGTTCTCCATGTCCCGGAGCCGTCGTTTCTTATGAACCTGATCGCGTAAAACCCTTCCTTGAGCGCCCATACCGCATATACATCCAGCGTCTTCCCGGCATCGGTCGCCGCCTTAACGGCAGCGCCGTCCTTCTTCCACACCTTGCCCGCAGCCGCGTTCGCGGCACTGGTCGCCCAACCCTTGAACACGAAACCGCGGCGCGCCCAGCCCAGTTCCGCGATGGTGGGAAGCGAAGTGGAGACTCCATGGTCGAACGCGTACAGGGCTTTCTTCGAATCGCTAGCCTCGTTGCGGCAGAAATTTATCCTGTACGACGGGAGTTCCGGCTCGATGAAAGCAAGTTGGGAGGTGTCGCAGCCGCTGCTCCCGAGAAGAGCTTTGATCCGATCGGTCTCGCCACGAGCCACTTTCGCGGTCTTCAGGGGCGAATCTGCGAAAGCGTTCTGGCCAAGTCTTCCCAATCCGCCGCCGAACGTCACCGCGGAAAGCCTGGAGCATTTGCGGAAAGCGCTCGAACCAATCCCCGCAAATCCAGCCGGGACAACGAGCTCCTCGAGCGTTTCATTCCCGTACAGTGCCCGATCGGCCACGCCACGCGCGGACGAAAGGTCCAGTTTTGCGGGGCAAGCATTATCATCCTCGATCGCCCATCCGTCGACAAGAGTCAGACCGGGGATTGCAGTCTTGTCGAAGAGAGAGTCGGCGCATCCGTCGAACACGTCGGTCCCGACGGACTCGATGCTGTCCGGCAGCCGTATGCTCGAGAGTTTACCGCAATACCGGAACGCCTGCATGCCTATAGACTTCACCCCATCGACGACATAGACGGACTCCAGCGAGTCGCACGAGTAGAACGCCGAGCCCCCGATTTCGGCAACTCCACCCGGAATCTTGATATAGACAAGGCCGTCGCATCCCATAAACGAGCCGGAACCCAAGATTGAGAGCGACCCCGGGAAGACGGGGGTGGCCAGGCTGCTGCAGAGCCTGAACGCATCGGCTCTTATTTCTTCCAGTCCGCCGGGAAGCAACACCTCCGTCAGTTTGCCGCACCCGTAGAACGCGCACCGCTCGATCGCCTTCACCCCTTCCGGAACGACGGCCGTGCCGGAGAAGCCTGCGGGACATTCCACGACAAGCGTTCCGTCCTTGCGGCAGAGGAGGCCGTTCTTCACCTCGTATGTTGCGTTGTTCGAGGCCACTTCGAACGAAGCGAGCGAAGTGCAGCCCTTGAACGCGCCGTAGCCGATGGTCCGGACGGAGGCGGGGATGGCGACATCCGTTAGATTCCTGCATCCCTCGAAGGCGCAATCCCCGATTTCCGTCACTCCGCCGTGGATTGTGATTTTGCGCAGCGTGGCGCAGTCCCTGAACGCCCCTTCGCCTATCCTCGTGACTCCTGCCGGCACCGACGCCGACGTCGCGCCGTTCGGCGAGACTTTTGTCAGCGTGCCGCCCGAAACCGAATATTTCACGCCTGAGACGCTTGGAGACGACCCCCCGGACGGCTGCGACACCGCTATTTCGTAGTCGGTATAGTCGCTCAACGTGTATCCCCATCTTCCGTCACGCAGCACCACGTAGTAATACTGGCAGTGGATGAGTACCGGCGTGGAACTTTTGTACGCGACGACCTCGATCCTGCAGCTGGAATATCCCTGGGAGGTTATTCTTACGGACGAAACGTCCGACGAGGTCCATACCGCGGATGTTACGGTCTTCCCGCCCGCGTTGGTGTACAGCATGCGAGTGTCGCCGACACTCATCGCATACCGGGTCGTCGATCCGGCTTGCGCCCGGAACGGCAATGCAAGCGCAACCGCGAGCAGCGCCGCAAATATCGATTTCATGATGCGCCCCTTTCGTTTGTACGTCCGGCGAGGCCCGCTACTTCCCCATGCCGAAGAGTTTCAGCGCCGCGCGGAAATCGGCGGGGAGAGGAGAATGGACCTTGATCTCGGACTTTGCGTTAAGCGGATCCGGCAGCTGAAGCGTGGACGCATGCAGCATCTGGCGCGGCACCTGCATAAGACGCGGGTCGCGCGCGCTTTTCAGCCCGAAAACCCTGTCGCCTATCACCGGAAAACGGATGGACGCCAAATGGCGGCGTATCTGGTTCGTGCGCCCCGTCTCGATCCTGACGCGCAGAAAGCTCGCATCCGGCCCCGCCGCCTCTCTCGTCACGCGCGAAACGGCGTTCTGTCCGTCAAGAGGCGCATCGATCGTCTGATGGGCGAACTTGAACGACCCTGCGACGATCGCGTGGTACGTCTTGGAAACCTTGTGCGTCTTGAAAACCTCTATCGCCGCCTCGAGCGCCGCATGGTTCTTCGCGAACATCAGGCACCCTGTCGTGTCACGGTCAAGCCTGTGGACAGCCTCGAGAGTGGGAATCTTCTCCTGCTCGCGCAATATCGCCTCGACGCTCTTGGGGTCGTCGCAGCTCACGAGCCCTGCGGGCTTGTCGCAGACGAGATAGCTGTCGCCGCTCCACAACACCCGGACATGCCGCTTCGTCTGGCGGCTCGCGGCCCCTTCCGCAACCTTGCCGGACGAGGACTGCCTCTGCGCACCCTTTACGACGGCGGAAGGGACCTCGACCACGTCGCCCGTGTTGAGCGCATATTTCGCGATCCACACGCAAGTGCGGTTCACCCAAACGCTTCTGCCGTCTATCATGGCTTTCGCCGTGCGGCGCGAAAGGGAGAATTTCTGCGCGAGAAAGTCCTGGAGAACCTTGGGGTCCGCCTTGTTCACGGCGAGGGAGTTCATTCCCGCCGCATGGCGTGGAGACGCGCGACCGGCCATGTCAAACCTTCGTGACGCTGCCGACGACGCCTTTGATCTTGCGGCCCTGGCGGTTGGGGGCGAGAACGATCTCGATCTCCTCCTCCGCGCCGTCGCCCTCGTCGGATTCCGCGACGATGCCTACGACGGACTTTTCCCCCTCGAGCGCCTTCGCGAAGTTGGCGGGCAGAGGGTCGTCGGACATCAACTCGGCGAACACGTGCCTGGCGGCCGCTTCCTCGTTCTCGAGATCGAACATGTCGACGAAAGCGCGGTTCACGTAGGTGAATCGTCCGTCGGGCGCACAGCAGAAAAGAGCGGACGGGGCCATCTCAAAGGCGCTCTCCTTTGCACGGAGCATGTCGCGCGTCGCACGCCTGCGCTCGACGTTGCGCACCGTGAAGACGAGATCGCCCGGATTGATGAGGTCGATGACGGAAACCGTCACCTCGCAGGCGAACTTGGAGCCGTTCTTGTTGAGCCCGTTCGCGTCGATCATCATATGGCGGTCGTCTTCCAGGCCTTTGCGGATTCTCTGAACGATCTCCGGCGCAAGCCCGGGGATAAGGAAGGAGATAGGCTTGTCCAGAACCTCATCCTGCATATGGCCGAAATGCTCTTCGGCTCGCGGGTTGATTTCGAGTATGTGGCCGTTCGGATCTGTGATCACGACGGCATCGTACATGCCCGCCAGGAACTGGCGGAACAACGACTTTCTGTCGCGCGGGATGAACAAAGGTGCCATATAGGGATATATTATATCATATAGCGGCTGTCCGCGGCAAGTGGCGCCATTGCATCATTGTGTCGTCCGCACACGAAAAAAGCGCCGCGGGAAACGCGGCGCTGGCCGGCAAGCCGGGAAAAGCCAGCCGCACACCAAGGGAAATCGGGTTTATTTGACTATGATCATAATAGGCTGCTTGTAGTACTTGAGCGTAAGCGCCGAAGACCCGACGAGAGCCTTCCATACCTTCTTGTCGGTCGTGTCGGGATCTGCGATTCCGGATGTCGCAGTGCCGGAAAGCGAACCCGCAGAAAGAACGGTATACGTCGTATCTGTCGAGGGCGTTGTTCCCGTGGCTGTCAGCGTCACTCCGTCCAGCGTAGCCGCGCCAGTGACGGTCAAGAGATTCACCCCACCGTCGTAGTAAGTGGAGCATAGCGTCGAGCCGGACTTGAAGTCGGCAGTGGCGACGGTGCGTGCTCCAGTCAAGTTCAGCGTCGCGCCGTCCTTGACCGTGAGGCTCAGATGCGACCACAAGTTCACATCAATTGTGGAGACTCCTCCCTCCAGTGAAAGGTTATATAGTTCGTCTACGCCGAGAATGCCCATATCGCCAGTCCCGATCTTGCGGATGGCAAACTTGTCTGTCCCCCCAATCCAGCCGTTTCCGTTTTGGACATATGGCTTATAGAATGAATGCCATTTGGGATGAACATAACCTCTCGACATGTTGACGGTTCCATTTCCACCACCAAGAGTAAGCGTCACTCCAGAGACGCCTTCCGGCAAGTTGATTCCATGGTTGCCGGAGGCAGTCCACGCTGCAAAATTACCGCCGAATGCTATCTCTCCTTCCGTGAACCAAAGCCAGATCGTGCCGTCGATCGTGACGGACGACGCATTGGGGAATCCGGACTGGGGCGTCATGAAGCGAGCGTCCACATCGCCCTTCTTGAGGGTTCCGGTGAAGGCGCTGTTGTCTCCGTAGAGCTTCGCACCTTCATAAAGAACGATGTACCCTGCGCCAGTGATCGGCGCGTAGGCGTTGACGTTCGTGAGCCAAGAGTCCGTAGTCGTGGAAACAAACTCCAAGGTAAGGGCGTTGTCGGAAGCAGAGCCGATTCTGTAGTCCCCTCCGTTACCCTCAAAACCGACATGATTCAGACGAATCGTGCCAGTCCCGTCCACGTCGTGGATGTAGATTCTAGGATGTACCGTGTTTAAGTCTGTTGAACTGAACATGACCGAGGCGTTCACGACAACGCTCGCGACAGTTTTGTTTCCATCGAGGTATATCGTTGCGGCGCTGTCGAATCTTGCCGTGCCGCTCTCAGCGGGGACGCCGTAGTTCCAGTTCTTGTCCACATTCCAGTTGCCGGACTCTCCGCCTACCCAGTAATTGACGGATGTGTCGACGGAATACAGCGAAGCGATCGCCGCGTCGACATGAGAGCTGCCGACTGTGGGCTGCGTGAAGGTCGAGCCCTCGCCCTTCGCAACGGAAGCGGCAGACGCCTTCTCGAGGCTCGCGGTACCAGCGCAAGTCACTGCTCCATTGAACGTCGTCGTCCCGGTCGCGATGCAGAGCCGTGCGCCGCTGTCGAATGCAACCGACCCGTCGAATACGACCGATCCATTCGTAACCATAAAGTTCTTCACGGTGACACCTCCCGCGATTGTGAGAGTGCAGTCATCGTCGGCAGTCAGCCAGCAGTCGTATCCGTCAGCCGTCGTCGAGGTGGTGTTCTGGATGACGAGGCTGATTGTGGACGGAATCGCGACGTCGGAGGTTGCGTTGAGTCCGCAGTGCGTGAGGACGATCGTGCCCGTGCCCTCGATGCTGCCGGTGTCGATTTCCCAGGCCGGGAAAGTCGTGTCGTCCGTGTTCCTGAACTCCACCGTAGCGCCGTTCCTGATGACGAGCTTCAGCCAGTTCTTGGTCGTCGCAGTTCCGCTGCATGTGACAACAGCATCGCTCTCAAACACAACTTGCGAATATTCTGTGGGAACGCTTTGTTTGCTCCAGTTGTTCTCGTCAGACCACGCGCCTGCCTCCGTCGCAGTCCACTTGTTTTCCGTAAGGTCCGCCACTGCATAGATTGCGCCATCCTTGTAGACAATGGTGGGCGCCGCAGTTGCGCCAGAAACGGTGAAATAGCTAGAAACGTCAGTTCCGGCAGACACCGTCGAGCCAAGTAGCTTGAAGGACGCGACATCGAAGAGTCTCTGCTCGGTGACAACAGCGCTAATGCTAAGCACAACGTTGGTAAGGGAAATATGGCCATTCGACTCAATCACGATTGTCTTCCCTGAAATGTCTGTCGTTGCCGCAGAGCCAGTGGCACCAGAGGCGAGGAATACCGTAGTGCCAGCGCTGACGGTGTCGTTGCCGGGAGTCGTAACCGATCCCGCGCCCTCGGCGACGGAAAGTCCGCCGACATAAGTTCCGGAAAGAGTCAGTGCGCCGGAGCCGGACTTTGTCAGCGTTCCCGTCCCGGAAATGGCTGCCGCGATCGTCGCATCGCTGTCGCCGATGTCGATCGTGCCGCCGTTCGCTCCGATTGTGACGGGGATTGCGCTTGCGATAATCTCGGTTGTCGAGCCGGTCCTGTTGAATGTGCCGCCGTTGAAAGTGAGCGTCGTCGTGCCAGTGCTCGTGCCTCTCGTTATGGCCAATGCTGAGAGCGAGCCTCCGTTGAGATTCAAAGCGCCGTTGTTGTAGAACCTGCCGAGCATGACATTGGCGGGCGTAATAACCTTGCCCGTTCCGCTTATGTTCAGCGTTCCGTTATGGTTCTCGCCGACGTAGATGTCGTTCGCGGCATAGAGTTCGCCGCCGGAGACATTGAAGGTCGCCGTGCTGTCAGGAGCCTGGAACGATCCGATTGAAACATGCTGCACAGTGTTGGTGACCGCGCCGCCGCTCAGGTTGAACGTCGAGCTGATGCCAGAGACGCTGGCGCTTCCGCGCGAAAGCGAGAGCCAGCTCTTCGCCTCGAGAATGCCGCCGGTCATGTTGACCGTGGCGGTGGCGTTCGCGCCCGAGCCAAGCCAGAACTCGCCGTTCACGACCATCCTTCCGCCGGAGATCGTGATATCGCCCTTGGATCCACTCCCCTTGCCAACGAGTGCGTTTCCAGTAATGGTCAGTGTACCGTCGGACACGTTAACCTTCGCGCCTTCTGTTCCAGTGCCACAACCAATCCAGGCATTGCCTGTGGCTGTGTATGAACCGCCAGAAAGATTGTATGTGGCATTGGCGGTACCGCAAGCCATTTCAAGCGCAGCCTCGCCCTGCTCCGATGTAACGGTTCCGCCCGTCTGGGTAAATACAGCTGTTGAGCCATTGAATTGTCCGATTACAAGACGGCCATTGCCAGTGCCTACAGCGAGCTCACCGTCATTGACAATAATGTTGCCTACGCTTCCTTCAGCATAGCCGCATAGAACCGTCCAATAACGAGAGGCAACCTTGCCTTTATTGATAATGAGAGTTCCGGTTTTACCGGTGGCGCTGCCTGCGACAAGATCGTTCGCGAAAGTATAGGCTCCTCCATCCACCTTAAGTACAGCATTTGAGCCCATTCCTATTATCGCGTTGCCGGAGCCCTCATCCATCGAGAGGCCCTTCGTCCGGTCATCTGTATTGCCTGTCGTGAAGACGACAGGGCTGTCGGCTGTTCCGCAATCTATCCTGAGGATATTGGCTATGGAGGATAGCTCGCTAAAGTAAATCGTAGGCGCAGTATTCGTGTTGACAAACCTTGTGCCATCGCTCCCCGACCAGTTTTCCGCGTCGCTCCAGTACTTTGTGCTCTCGGTAGACTCGCCAGTCCATGTCCTATCCGCCTTCGCCCCCAAGGCGAAAAGCATGCCCGCTGTGAATGAAACAATGTATTTTACTACAGATGTCTTCATTTTAACGTCCCTCATAGCGTAATCTCTCGTTGAATTACGCCCATATTGTATCATTTGAGGGCGTCTTTTTTCATCCACCCAAACGGGGGGAAATGGCGCTTTTTTCGCCCTATTTCGCCGCCACGGCCTCTAATGCGAGGCGGTCTATATTGGCTGGAGTCATGCCATGATAATTGATTTCCGCCGCTCCTTCGCCCGCAAGCAATTGGCAAACGCGGTTCATGGCTGTCGCATCAAATCGGGTCATCGGCTTTTCGCCCGGCTGATACGGCCAGGCTGCAGGCGCGAGCAGCAAAAGCCGCCCTTCCGAACAGGCTTCGAAATACCGGCCCGAGGGCTTCTGCAACGGAGAAAAGCCTTTGTTCTGCATAGTCACCAGCGGTAATCCGTTCAATAGAGCCTCCCGCGCAATCTGCCGCTCACCGTCGCTTACGCACGGCGAGATCAACACCGCTCCATGTTTGGCCGCAGAAAGAACGGCTTCCAGCCGATTCCGATATTCCGCCGTGCATGATTCGCAAATCGGTTCGCCTGACTGGTCGCGGGCTATCTTCCGCCCTCCTCCAGGCTTCGGGACTCGCCGATAGGCGAAATACCGCCGCGAACATTGCACTTGAACTAGCGGGCGATTCAGAAGCGCCGTATTGCCTATCGCGGAAAAGTGGCCAGTCCCCGCTTCGCCGAGCGGCGCTTCAATATCACGCTTCAGGATGAACAACTCTTTGCTTGTGCGCTTTATGGCGAGGCGAAGGGGATTTTCTTTCAAATACTTAATCATCGCGGCGAGCTGTCCTTCGCGGAATAGTATCGTATCCTGAAAGCCTTCGGCGAACAATGGACCGCCCGCCGCTTTATTGCAGCCTAACTTGAAGCCTTTGATCACTTGCCCTAAGTGGCAATCGAGCGGCCTCTTCACCCAAAGGATTCCGTGGAAATGGTCTGGCATTACTTCTTTTGCGATTATCTGAATGCCGGGATAGAACCTAGGTATAGCCTCCCAGCAAGCGGCAACGGCCCTTCCCAAATCGCTCAACTCGCAATGGGCTGCCGACGGATGACCGTTCTCGGATTTGTCTACGGCTATCTTGCCCAAGGCCTGGGTCGAGCGATCGGCCAGCACTACAGTAATCATGTATATGGCGCATTGCCGGTAGTCCCAATCCCTGCAGCGCCTAAGCATAGAGGGCAAAGTCTCTTTCCAATAAGCCGGTCTTTCGCTTTCCATCGTCGCCGATTATATCACTTTCTCGGCCTCATGTAAATTGCGGCGAGTCATGTTATCGGCGATAATATCGCCAGTCATGAATCGGCGATGATATCGCCAGTCATGAATCGGCGATAATATCGCCGATCACGGAACTCGCCGATAACGGGACTCGCCGATAACGGGACTTGCGGCTTTTTACTATAGCGCGAGGGTGTTGAAGCTGCGGGGCTTGAGCTCTAGGTTCCAGATTTGGCCGTCGAGCGCGAAGCTTACCTTCCGCGCCTCTTTCGCCCAATTCGTAATCACCACCGCCTTCGAGCCGTCGGAATTGCGGTAGGCTATCGCCTCGGTCTCGCGATTCCAGGACGAATAGGCGAGCCGGATGGCTCCGGGCTGGATAAAGCGCGAAAAGTGCCATACCGCCCAATACTCCGGCCGGTAGGAATAAGTCTTCGCTTTCGAATCGACCCTTATAAGCGCGTTCTGCCGCCAGCCCCAGGGCGATTCGCCCCTGTCGCAGAGGATGAAGTTCCAATTGTACCACTCATCGCAGCCATTGCCCAAGTTCTCGAATATGAGCCAGCTCGTATGCTCGCCCGCCTTCCAGTCCATGGACCCGTTGCCGCATTCAGACTCGGAACAGACCAAGTGGGCTTTCGGGAATTTCTTCCTGAAGTAGGGGATGGTCTCGCGCCCTTCCCACTGGAAGCCGATTCCGTCGAATTCCATCCCCTCGGCCGAGAGAATCTGGTCGATGTAGCTGCCGCGGTTCGTGTTGAAAGTCCCGATATAGAGCTTTACGCCGGGGAGCTCGCGCTTCAGCGTGGGCCCGAGATAATCGCGGTTGAACCTCACAGTCCCACTCGCAGTCCACGGGCAGCCGGGATAAGGCGTATAGCTGTAGGCCTCGTTCTGGTACATTACGCGGTCGATCTCGACGCCCTCCTCCTTGTAGAGGCGGATGAACTTCACGAACATGTCGGCGTAAGCCTGAAGATACTGCGGCTCCTGGATGAAATAGTCGCGGGTGGCGAGGCGCCTGGGGAAAGGCCTTCCCGTCCGGCCTCCCTCGAACTTCATTTCGTCGGGATCGACTGCATCCGGCTCGCCGTCGAAGAGCAGCGCGTCCTTCTCCTTGGGCTGGTTGTTGAACTTTGAGGAGAGAACGGGATAATCCTTGTTGATCTTCATCCACGCCGGCGGCGACCAGGGCGAGACGAAGAACTTTAGCGAAGGATTGTACTTCATCGCCATTTTGACGAGCTTGAGCTGATTGGTCTTGTCGTGCTCGATATTGAACTCCTTGAGCTCGAAATCCCCTTCCTTCTCGCTGCAGGAATACCACGTGCGCGAGTAGTCGTTCGCGTTCATGGTGAGCCGTCCTCTCGTAAAGCGCAGGTCGCCCTCCGGGTCGAAGAGATCGAAGAGAATCTTTTCGCGCTCGCCTTCCTTCAAGAGGCTTATCGCGTCGAGATCGAGCTCGTTGAAAGTCGTTCCCCAGGCGAGGAATTCTTGGCCTTCCGCGACCTTGTCGAAAAGGACGGTTCCCTCATGCTTTTCCGAGGGCTCGACTTTCGATTCGACCCTGGACGAACCCTCGGTCGTCGTAAAAAGCACCGCCGCGATCATTATAGCCGTCATTTCTCAATCCTTTCTTGCTCTGAAAAAACGCCGCAGGAATTCCGCGGCGCTCCGGCGAAAAGGGAAAACTCGCCGGTAAATCGTTCGCTTACTTGAGCAATATGAGGAAGCCCATCTTCCCCTCGCATAGATCAAGGGATGTTCCTGTGTTCTTTACCCGCCAGATCTTTCTGTCTTCTGCGGTCATAGTCGAGGCGAGCAGAGCATTGCCGGTGATGGATGTCGCGGTAAGGACAGAGAGTTTCGACTCAAGAAGAGCTGTCTTGGCTGCTTCATTGTCGCCCCCCATCACTTCGTTGATAACTTCAGGATTGGTGATCTGAACCTTCATTCCTGCCACACTGGCCGTACCGCTCACTGCGAGAGGCGAAACGACGGAGTAGGAATAGGTCGTGACATCGTCGACAGTAGTGGAATTGTCCGCAAGCGTAGCTTTGAGTATCGCTCCATTTTCGAAATCAAGGCTCGCTATCGTGAGCTTCCCTTCCTCTAAGCCGACGTTGCCGCTCAGCGCCGCCCCGCTTTTCACGGCTACGCTGTCGATTTGAGTTATCCCAGAGAAAGATGCCGTAGGATTGTTGAGAACGGCAGAGCCTTCTTCGACAATCAAGTGCCTGAAGTTGAAGATATTGCTCGTAAGCGTCCCCGTGCCTACCTTTTTGAATGTGACGTCGATGTTTGTCCTGTTGCTTGCATCCGTGCCCCAGAGGAAATACCCATCAGCGAACGTCATATCCTCGTTTCTGGAACCGACCTCGACTTCAGTCGTCGCCCCGTCGGGGAAGTACATGACGCACCAGCCGTTGGGCGAGAGATTCAACCCGCCGAACTTGACGGTTCCCGAAGCGACATTGAGCGTCACATCAGCTCCTATCGTCCACGTAATATTGGTTCCGGCGGATTCTGCGCTATCGATCGTCAAGCCGGTATCCTTCAGATTCTTGGTTATGGTCCCGTGGAAATCACGATTGTCGCCGTAGAATCCGTATGTGCCGCCGGCATTGTGCATCGTGATATTCCCGGAGCCCTGGACCTTTCCATGGAATTCGATCGACTTCCACATTCCCATATCGCCCGAAACCGTCACATCGCCATACATCTTGACCAATCCGTTATACTCGTAATCGCCAAACCACGAACCGTTAGTCATTGTCATGTCGACAGTATTGGGGATTTCTAGCGTACTTCCATTTATCTGCGAAAGACCGAGGTTGTTCAAGGTTATCGTACCGGCACCTTCGACCGCGCCCAAATGGAACTTTTCTCCACCGCTACCGCGGGTAAGCGTCAGATTCGCATTGTTGTTGAGAACAAGTTTCGCGTAATTCTTGCTGTTCTCCGTCATGGCCACCGTCGCGTCGTAGTTAAACTGGAGAGTATGGGTGTCATTCGGCGCAATATTGCGGCTCCAATTTGACGCGTCAGTCCAATTTCCGCTATCTCCGCCGACCCAGACGTTAGGAGTATTGGCATCCCATGCTGTGGCAGTCGCGCTGATCGACCCCTCGCCCAGCGCAATAGCCCAGTTCCAATCGGAATTTATCAGCTTGATCCTCGCAAGCGAATCGGAGTCCGCCGAACCGGTGAGTATCGCGTAAGGCGTATTTTCGGCGACTTCCAGGGAGCTTCCGTTCACATCGAGCTCTGCACCCTCCGCTACAGTCACGGTTCCGACGCTAGTGTTGAGCGGGAGAACAAGCTTTCCGCCCAGTACCTGCGTGCCCGCACAAGTCGGTGCTGCAGCAAGCGTGAGAACTCCGGCCCCCTTCTTGACAATATTGGCGGCAGTCTTCAGCGCTGTTGCAAAACTCATATCGTGGCCCGCCGTATCGATGGATATATTGCCGGTGTTTTCCGATGCGAACCGGCCACTCCTGTCAACAACCGATGCGTCGGAAGAAAACGCCAGTTCACCGCCGGCAAAAGTCACTTGAGTTATCGGGAATATCGCCGTGGAAAGAGACACCTTTCCGCTTTCTATCACAAGATTCTTGACGCGATCCATGGCGAACGTCATAGTCCCCGCGCCCTTCTTTACGAGGGTTACATCGGGCGTCTGTTTGTTGTTGCTCTTTTTGCCGAACCAGCAATCACCTGCGGCAGACATCGAGAAGTCGCCGCCCTTAGCGCCTACCTCAACAGTTATTCCTGCATCATCGGCATCAGGGAAGTAAAACACATTCCAAGAATTCTTGGAGTAGTTGAGCTCTCCGAATTTGATTGTACCTCCTGTAAAGGTAGCCTGAGCATCGCCTACTATGTTCCAAGTGGCAAGAGGACTGCCGGCTGTCGCTGCATCAAAATAAATGACATGATCGTATCTTGCGTTGTTGACTACGCCGGCGAACTCTTCGTTATTGCCGGAAAGGTGCACATCAGTCTTGGCGTTGGAAATGTTGATTGTCGGCGCTCCTGCAAGATTGCCGCCTATCGTTGCTGCGCCCAATATATTGACCGAGCCGCCTTCTGCACCACCGATTGTTGAACCTTTAGGCAAAGTAACACCAGTCTCAAGAGTGATGGTTCCCCCATCCGCAATCAAACTGCCGCCCGATTCCATTTCAGACGATGCGAGGAATTTAACAAGACCGCCATCAATCGTCTTGATCACACCGCCCGATTTGACGGTCGAAGCCATGAAGCGGTTATTGTCAGCGGTGGTCGTTGTCGATCCGCAGACAAGCGTGCCATGGAGATTCACATTCCCGTTGATGCGAAAGACGCAATTTGTGGCATAAATATTGCCGTATATATCGAGCGTCTCATCCGCAGAATTGCCCTCGATCCAGCAATCCTGATTTGCACCGCTTTCAGTGGGATCCGTCTCGACATTGCTGTATATTGCCGCGCTCGCGCCTGCTACCGGACCTATTCCGCGGCAGGAAAGGTTGATGGTTCCGCCGCGGGCTTCGGCTACGCGCAGTTTCGGCCAACCGCCTGACCGATGAAATTTCACCGTGTGTCCATCGGAGATTTTCAAAATGTGAACCGCTATATCGGCATTGGAACGGAAACGAGCATCACAAGGAAAAACTGCTGTATCGACTGTGCTGTTCGGAACTCCCGCCGTCCAATTGTCTGCATCGGTCCAGGATGTGGAATCGCCGCCAATCCAGATGGAAGTCGTTGCATCAGTCTCTGCGGCCGCAGAAACCGTCGCCTTGAGAGTTGTTCCGTCCATTGCAAGCACATTCGATGTGCGCGTGCCTGTTGTGATGAAGATGTGCGAAGCCCACTCCTCGCCATCAGGCAAAGTCAAGTTGGAAATCGTGCCTGCCGTAAACTCAGTCCCTTCAGTATATTCGCTCGCGGAATAAATGAGATTGGCATTGTCGCCGACAGAGAGGGAACTGAACTCGGTGCCGACAGGGACTATTAGCGTCACATCAGAATCAAGAGCAACCGCAATGGACGATGACGGAACCTTGCTGAGCGTGAGAGTGCCGCCGCCAGTGACAGTAAGAGTGCCGGTCCCGGAAATGGGCACATTGATGTGCTGGCTCTGGCCTGCTATGTCGATTGTGGAGGTCGTGCCTTCCACCAGATTTACGGAAAGGTCTTTCCCGGATTGCGCATAAATCATATAGGCATCGGCTCCGCTTGCTGCCGTGAGCGTTCCGCCGCCGAGATTCACGACCGCATTTCCCGAGCCGTTGACGTACTTGATCTGCTTTGTGACATATTCTCCGCCGTTGAGGTTCAACGTTCCGGTCGTGCCGGAGATGCTGTTGCCGTTGAAAAACTGCGTCGTTCCGTTCGAGTTGTCGACAAGTCCGCCGTCTACCGTCACAGTTGCCGAAGCAGGATTGCTGCCGTCATACGTATGGCCCTCACCGATATAGATGTTGCCACGCGTGCGCAGAACGCCAGTTCCGGCCACTACGAGCTCATCCTGCGAGCCATTGCCCATACCAGACCCGAGAGTCGTATTGCCGCCGTTGTACACTTCACCGCCTTCGATAAGGAGCTTGGAATAGTGACATGCGGTATTGATGCCAACAACAAGCCAGCTCGTATTTGTGACCGTCCCGCTCACGACATGGACGATGCCCGTTGAACCGGAAGCAGTGGCAAGCTGGATTTGGCTGTCAACCTTGAGATGCCCTCCATTGACTACTACCTCGCCTTTCGATCCAGCGCCGCCGCCAGCATAGAAATTCTTGCCGGAGGCCGACTCTATCTCGCCTCCGTTCAACGTTAGCAAAGCAGTTGCATTGGCCCCTTTGGCTACATAAATGCTGTCACCCGTGGTGAGTTTACCACCGTTCATCGTGAACACGCCATCCCCGGAAGCATTGTCACCCATCACCAACCCTTTTGCACAGGCAATCATGGAGCCAGATCCGACAGTCATCCGCCCGACCGCGTTATCGGCCCACGGAACAAGCAGCGCTCCGCCCACAGTGACCGTCCCATTCTCAACCTCGACGACGCCAGTCGAATTGGCCATGCCGCCGACCACGAAATCCTGATCCGCATCGGTAGTGAGCGAGCCGCCGGTCATTACGTACTTGCCGTACGCACCTTCGGCATATTCATAGCGGGAACCAACCCAGAATTTATGTGGCGTGAACTCGCCGCCCGTCTGATAGACGACGCCAGTGCTGCCTGTCGTAGTTCCAATCACGAATTCACCGTCCGTATCGAGATTTCCCCCGCCGATTTCCAGCTTCGCCTCAGGCTTGCCCGAGAGATTCGTGAAGCCAACAGCTTTCAGTGTGCCGCCGGTCATTTTGATTTTCGCAGGTCCGTTGCCAAGGCCCCAATCAAAATCAGTGAAAGAATATGATCCACTCTTAATCCAGACATTTCCGGTTTGGGTATCGGCATCGCTCACCGCCATTTTGCAAGCGGCCGAAATGCCGTAATCGGAGCTATTGTTGAGAGATTGCCAGACACACCACGAATCATCGCTCGCGAAAGCCCCATCCGTAGATCCGACCCAAAGCCAGCCGGTGACATTAAGCATTGCATCGAACGTCGCGGTTGAGGCTATCGTAAACTGCACCGAATCTTTATCAGGCTTTTGTCCGCCGGTCCAGTTGGCTCCTTCCGAAACAAGATAGCGGCCTTCGCTGTCGGCAGAGCCCTGCTGCCAGTTGGTGGTCGCCTTCGCCCCGCAAGCAACGGCCAAGACGGCCATCAATGAAACAACGTTTTTCATCGTCGATGTTTTCATGTCGATCCCTCTATATGATACGCCTATGGTGGTGAATTCTTACGATATTCTACCACTTCTTGACGCAATGAGTCACCCACCCAAACGGGGGGGCTCAATATTGCGCGCCCGTTATGGACGCGCGGCTACAGGCGCATGGCGCCCTTTGTAGGGTCCGTCGGGATGGAGACGGCACTTCATCGACGTAAGCGCGGCTACGGAATTCGCCTTCCAGCCGCAATACTTGCAGCAATACGTTTCGCTTTCCGCCCCCTCGTAAGGCGCGTGGCGCCCTTTGTAGGGTCCGTCGGGATGGAGACGGCACTTCATCGACGTAAGCGCCGCGACGGAAGTCGCCTTCCAGCCGCAATACCTGCAGCAGTACGTCTTGCTTTCCGCCCCCTCGTAGGGCGCGTGGCGCCCTTTGTAGGGTCCGTCGGGATGGAGTCGGCACTTCATCGACGTAAGCGCCGCGACGGAATTCGCCTTCCAACCGCAGTACTTGCAGCAATAAGACCTTCCGTCCATGCCAAGCCCCGCAAAAAGCAGCGCCGCAACCGACAGCAGAACAGCGAATCTGCGTTTCATCCCCTCTCCTCCATCAATCGAAAGCCGCCGCAAGCTGCTGAACGGTAGACTTCGCATCCCCGTAGATCATAAGAGTGTTGTCTCTCGTGAAAAGCGGATTCTCCAGGCCCGAGAAGCCAGTTCCCGAGCCGCGCTTGAGGACGAAAACGGTCCTGGCATCATACGCATTCACGATTGGCATGCCGTATATCGGCGACGAAGGATCGTCCTTCGCCGACGGATTGACCACGTCGTTGGCGCCTATCACCACGGCCACGTCGACGAGCGGCAGGGTGTCGGTCATTTCGTCCGCGGTCTTCAGCTGCTCGTAGGGGACGTTCGCCTCGGCGAGAAGAACGTTCATATGCCCCGGCATGCGCCCCGCGACAGGATGGATGACGTACGTCACCTCGGCTCCGTTGCGTTCAAGCTTGTCCGCAAGCGCCTTCACCGCATGCTGAGCCTGGGCGACCGCCATGCCGTATCCCGGGACTATCGCCACGCTGCGCGCGGCCTCGAGAACGAGATAGGCGTCGTCCACGTTCGTCGCGCGCGGCTCGCGCGCAACCCCCGCCGCGCCTTTCGCGCCGGGCTTTTTCTGCGCAGAGAAGAGAAGCTTCGCCATGGACTTGTTCATCGCCTTGCACATGACAAGCGTGAGGATGAGTCCGGAAGCGCCGACGAGGCAGCCAGAAACGACGAGAACAGTGTTCAGCAGCGAGAAGCCGGCAAACGCCGCCGCAAGGCCGGAGAGCGCATTCAAAAGCGAAATGACGACCGGCATGTCGCCCCCGCCGATCGGTATGACGAGCGTAAGGCCCAGCACCAGCGACGCGATGGAGACGACGGCTATCCCTGCCGCCGCGAGCGCCGCATTCCCGCGGGCGAGGGCGAACATCAAGATTCCCGCAAGAGCCACAAGGCAAAGCGCCGCGTTGACGGCGTTCTTGCATGGAATGTACTTCAGCTTTTTCATCGCATTCCCGGCAAGCTTGCCCCAGGCCACGACCGATCCGGTGAAGGCGAGGGCGCCTATGAGGATCGTAAGCCCCATCGTCGCAGCGGTAAAAGGGTCGAATCCGCCGCTTTTCCAGAACGCGTCGCCGCTGCAGAGGAAATACTGCGACAGCGCGACGCACATAGAGGACAGCCCGCCGAAGCCGTTGAAAAGAGCGACCAGTTCAGGCATGCCCGTCATGGGGACAAGGCGCGCCCAGACGGCGCCTATCACGGATCCCGCGGCGACTGCGCAGGCGACGGTGATGTAGCCGGACGCCCCGCTCCCGACCACGCTCTTCTCGCTGAGCACCGCAATTACGGCGAGAAGCATGCCCAGCGACGAATAGAGGTTGCCGCGGCGTGCAGTGTCGGGCTTGCCGAGAAGCTTGATTCCCCTTATGAAGAGAACCGCAGAAATCATGTAAAACACCGCCAGAAGAGTCTCGTTCACTTCGACCGCCCCCCTTCTTTCTTGGCGTCGCGCTTCTTGAACATGCCAAGCATTCGGTCCGTGACGAGATATCCGCCGACGACATTGATTGTCGCAAGGACTATCGCGACGACGCCGAGGATGGCCGCGACGGTCCCCTCGGTGCGGACCGCCACAGCCGCCACCGCGAGCGCACCTACGAGCGTGATGCCCGAAATCGCGTTCGTTCCCGACATCAGCGGCGTGTGGAGCTGCGAAGGCACCTTGGAGATGAGCTCCATTCCGAGGAATGCCGATATTATGAATATGAATATAAGCGTCATTTTCCTGCTCCTTTATTTGCCCGGGGCCCCTCAGGCGAAACGCGGATGCACGATGCGTCCGTCCGCCGTGACGAGGCAGCCCTTTATGATTTCGTCCCCGCGGTCGAGAACGACCTCCTTCGACTCCCTGTCGAAGCAGTGCGAAAGAAGCGCCGTGATGTTGCCCGAAAACATCTTCGAGGCGTCCTGCGGGACCTGCCTCGCAAGCTCGGCGCCGGGAAGAATCACGACTCCGTTCTCCGTGACGACCTCGCGTTTCGGATCGGACCCCTCAACGTTGCCGCCTGAGTCTGCCGCCATATCCACGACGACCGCGCCGGGGCGCATCCTGGCGAGGACGTCCCGGGTGACGAGACGGGGGGCTTTGCGTCCGAAGACCCTCGCGGTCGTTATGACGATGTCGGACTTCTCGCAGACCTTGGCCTGGCCTTCGCGCTGGAGGGCGATCTGCTCCGGGGTGAGCTCCTTGGCGTAGCCTTGGTCCGTCTGGCCCATCTCGCCCAGGTCTATCTTGACGAAATTGGCGCCCAGCGACTTCACCTGCTCCTCCACGACCGGACGCGTATCGAATGCATCCACCCTCGCGCCCAGGCGTTTCGCGGTGGCTATCGCCTGCAATCCCGCAACGCCGACGCCGATCACGAAAACGCGTGCGGGCTGGATGGTGCCGGCGGGCGTGACCATCATGGGAAGTATCTTCGGAAGGCGCGCCGAGGCGTTGAGAACCGCCACGTATCCCGCCAGCGACGTCTGTGAACTCTGCACGTCCATCTTCTGGGCGAGAGTCGTGCGGGGGATCATCTCGAGCGATATCGCCTTGACGCCGGCTTCAGCCAGCGCAGAGACGAGGTCCTTTTCGTTGAACGGGTCGAGATAGCTCACATGCAGCGCGCCGGAGGGCGCGGCGGCTGAGGACTGCGGCTTCATCACCCTGAGGACGATCTCCGCGCCTTCGAGGGCGGAAGGTTCGTCCTTCACCACCCTGGCGCCGGCGGTTTCGTAGTCCGCATCAGCGAAACCACTCTTCTTTCCCGCTCCGGACACGACCGTCACTTCAAGCCCCATGCCCGCGAGTTTGCGAACGTCCTGCGGCACGAGCGCGACGCGCGTCTCTTCCGGAACCGTCTCCCGGCAAACGACTATTCTTTTCATCTCCTGCTCTTTCCCTGATCTTTCACTCTCTTATCACTGACACTATCCTGCCAGAAAGCGGGAAATTATACCATAACGTTCACAGGTTGGCAAATAGCTCGTTTGGGGGATGTCGGCCGCCGCGCTTCATCCGCACGGAACGCGTCCGCAGACCTTCGCGAACAGATGCCGCCATTCCCTCCATTCGTACAGAATGCGCGACGCCTTTGGAGAACCAGTCCGGCTGACGTGTTCGCGGAGGAGCCCGAGAAGTTCGCTCTCGTCTGCGCTTCCTTCCTCCACCGGGAAGATGTCGACAGAATCAAGGTTCGAATTCAGATCTAGATCGCCGGCTTCGTCGCACACGTATGCGACGCCACCTGTCATGCCCGCCGCGAAATTCACGCCGACCGGTCCGAGGACGACAACCGTGCCGCCCGTCATATATTCGCAGCCGTGGTCGCCGATGCCTTCGACCACAAGCGTTGCGCCGGAATTGCGGACGGCAAAACGCTCGCCCGCCAGACCGTTGATGAAGATCTTCCCGGAAGTCGCGCCGTAGGCGATCACATTCCCTGCTATCGCGTTTCTGTCGGCCTCACCCGGGAAATCCTCGGGGGGCGCCAGAGTCACGATCCCTCCCGAAAGACCCTTCCCCAGATAGTCGTTCGCCTCGCCGCGAAGATTGAACGTCACGCCCTTTGCGAGGAATGCGCCGAAGGACTGTCCGCCGACGCCTTCGAAATCGACCGAAACGGTTTCATCCTCGAGCTTGAAGCCCGCCCCTGCGATTTCGCCGGAGAGGAGCGTCCCGACCGCGCGATCGACATTCATGCATTTCCTTGAGAGGCGCACTTTACCGGGAAGCGCAGGAAGTATCGCATCCACAAGCTCGCGCCTGTCGTAGTTCGAGGCGAGAACATCCTCCTCCCGGCCCGGAGTCTCGTCGCATGCAACGGCAAAAAGATCCGCAAAGGCAAAACCTTCCCCGCCCCGGAGCAGATCGGACCTCCCCCTCGCCTCGGCGAGCGATCTGAGACCAAGCGACGCGAGACGCTCGCGCACGTTCTCCGCAAGGAAGAGGAAAAAGTTCTTCAGGTGCTCCGGCTTGCCGGAGAATTTTTCCCTCAGCTCCCTCTTCTGCGTCGCGATTCCTACCGGACAGGAATTCAGGTTGCAGTTGCGGCACTGCACGCATCCAAGCGAGACGAGCATGGGCGTTCCGAACGCAAATTCGTCCGCACCCAGCATCGCCGCCGTCACGATGTCGCGGCCGGTCCTCAATTGCCCGTCGACCTGCAGCCTGACGCGCGAGCGAAGGCCGTTTTTGACAAGGGTCTGGTGGGCCTCGGCGAGCCCCGTCTCCCAGGGGAGTCCGGCGTGTTTCATCGACGTGAGAGGCGCAGCCCCCGTCCCTCCGTCAAACCCGGAGATGACAATCGCGTCGGCATGGGCCTTGGCGACACCGGCGGCGATCGTTCCGACGCCCGCCTCGGACACGAGTTTCACCGACACGCGGGCCGAAGGATTCGCGCATTTGAGGTCGTAGATGAGCTCGGCCAGATCTTCGATCGAATAGATGTCGTGGTGGGGAGGGGGCGAGATGAGAGTCGTGCCAGGCTTGGCATGTCTGAGCCTGCCGACGAATTCATCGACCTTGTGGGCGGGGAGCTGTCCGCCCTCCCCGGGCTTCGCGCCCTGGGCGAGCTTTATCTGGATGTCTTTGGCCGAGCGCAGGTATTCTATCGTCACTCCGAAGCGTCCGGAGGCAACCTGCTTTATGGCGCTCGCCCTGTCGGTACCGAAGCGCTCGCGGTTTTCGCCGCCTTCTCCGGAGTTGGACATCGTACCAAGAGAATTGAGGGCGACGGCTATCGTCTCGTGGGCCTCGGGGGAAAGAGAGCCGAGAGACATGGCCCCGCCGACGAAACGCTTCACCATCGACTCCGCGCTCTCCACTTCCTCAAGGGCGACAGGTTCAGTCTCCTTGAAGGAAAAGCGCGAACGCAAGGTCACCGAAGAGGAGGAATCTATGGAGTCGGCATACTTCCTGAACCTTGAATAATCGCCGTTTCTCACGCTCTCGCGGAAATCGACGACGCGTTCGGGACTCCACAGATGCTCTTCGCCGCCTTTCCGGTAGCGGTAGAGGCCCCCGGATGCCGTGGAACGCACTGGGCCTCTGGCGGCCGTGGAACGCACGGGGCCTCTGGCGGCCCCGCACCCCTGCCCAAGGAGAGTTAGTTCTAAATCCTCCAACTCCAATCCGCCCACCGGCGAGGCGACGCCGGGGAAGTACTCGGCCATGAGTTTCGGCCCGAGCCCGACGACCTCGAAGATTCCAGCCGAGCGATAGCTTCTCAAGGTGGATATGCCCATCTTGGACATTACCTTCATAAGCCCCTTGCAGACGGCCGAGACGTAATTTGCGGCCGCCTTCACCCTGTCGCGCGAACCTATCGAAGAGACTGTGGCGAACGCGAGATACGGGTTCACGGCGGTGGCGCCGAAGCCCAGCAGAACTGCGAAATGATGGACTTCGAACACTTCGCCAGACTCGACGACGACGCCTACGGAGGGCCTGAGTCCCTCCCCGGAAAGAGACTTGTTGACGGCGGCCAGCGCAAGAAGCGACGGAACTCGCCGCCCTTCGCAGGACCTGTCTGACAAAACGAGTATCTTCGCGCCTTCCTTCACGGCCTCCACGGACGCGCTGGCGAGTGCGTCAAGCGAATCCTTCAGGTCTCCGGCCGCCTCCAGGGAAAGCGTCTTCGCGGGAAATTCCGGAATGTTCTTCAGCCTTGCAAGCTCGTCGTCGGTCAACACGGGACGCGTCATCTTGACGAGTTTCGCATGCTCCTCGGTCTCCGCGAGGAAGTTCCCCTTGTTGCCGATGTAGGTCATTATCGACATCACGAGCTCTTCGCGGATGGGGTCGATCGGAGGGTTGGTCACCTGGGCGAAGAGCTGATGGAAGAAATCGAAGAGGCTGCGACGCTTTCCGGAGAGGCACGCGAGAGCGGCGTCGTTGCCCATCGCCCCCACGGCTTCGCTTCCCGTCTCGGCCATGGGTCTTACGACAAGCTCGACATCCTCGAGCGACCAGCCGAAACGCTCGCGGCGACGCCGGAGGGCCGTTTCGTCCTCCGCCTCGGAGGGGACGATTTCGGTGAACAGTCCGTTCACGGGGATGTGGTTTTCGGCGACCCACCTCCTGTAGGGCATGCGACGGGCGTAGAAAGTCTTGAGTTCGCGGTCTTCCATGAGCCGGTGGCTTTCGAGATCGAGCCAAAGAAGCGACCCAGGTTTGAGCCGGCCGTGGCGCTCGACTTCGGCGGCGGGCATGTCGAGAACGCCCGTCTCAGAGGCAAGGACGAACAGCCCATCTTTCGAAAGAGTCCACCTCGCGGGCCTCAGGCCATTCCTGTCGAGGGCGGCTCCGAGGGAAGTCCCGTCGGTGAACGCGACGGCTGCAGGGCCGTCCCACGGCTCCATCAAGGCGGAATGGTACTCGTAGAAGGCCCGGATGTCGTGGCCCATGTGGTACTTTCTTCCCCACGCCTGGGGAAGGAGCATCATCATCGCGTGCGGAGCGTCGCGGCCCGCGGCGACGAGGAGCTCGAAAATGTTGTCGAGCGATGCGGAGTCGGACTGGCCCTTTCCGACAAGTGGGAGAATCTTCTTGAGATCGTCGCCCAGCGTCTGCGAAGCGAGGGATTTCTCATGCGCAGAGAGGGAATTGAGATTGCCCTTTATGGCGTTTATCTCGCCATTGTGCGCTATCGCCCTGAAGGGATGGGCAAGCTCCCACGATGGGAATGTGTTGGTGGAATAGCGCTGGTGGACTATGGCGAAAGGCGAGGCGAAAGTCTTCTCGCCGAGATCAAGGTAGAACTTCTCCATCTGGGTCGCCAGGAGAAGCCCCTTGTACACTACCGTCTTGGAGGAGAAGGAGCAGATGTAGCCGTTTTTGAGGCGTTTTTCGATCTCTCGCCTTGCCGCATAGAGCTTGATCTCCGATGGGCACGTCACGAAAAACTGCCGTATCTTAGGCATCGCTTCGCGGGCGACGGGTCCGACGGCACCGGGATCGACCGGAACATCGCGCCAGGCTATCGCCTCGCAGCCGTTCTCGCGCGAAACCCCCTCGAAGAGAGCCTCCTCCCCCTCCGCGCCGAACACCATCGCGACTGCGTATTCGCCTTTAGGCGGGAGGTCCTTGAGGCATGTGCGGAAAAATCCGTCCGGGAGCTTCAAAAGGATTCCTGCGCCATCGCCCGTCCCGGGATCGTTCCCAGTGGCTCCCCTGTGGGTGAGGCGCTTCAAGACCCCGAGCGCCCCTTCCACAATCGCGCGGCTAGCCTCTCCAGAAAGATTCGCCACCATTCCGACGCCGCAGGCGTCATGCTCGTATTCGCTTCTGTACAGCCCCTTTTCCTGAAAATCTTCCATCTGTCACGCTCCGATCGTTCCGTCTATTTCCGCAGCAACCTTCTTTCCGCTCGCGAGAGCCTTCACTACAAGCGAAGCCCCGCCCGCACAATCACCCGCCCTCCATATCCCGTTTTTCGGGTCGTGCGGGAGAACGTCTTCCCCGCCGGACTTCAAAAAACCCATGGCGAGAAATACGAGATCCGCTTTGACGATCTCTTTCGTGTCCGGGATGGACAGAAACTTGAGCGGCCGGCCTTCGCCCGAAAGCTCCCATCCCACCTGCTCGACCTCGACCCCCTCGACTCTCCCCTCGCCGAGAAAACGGAGCGAGTTCAGCGCCCAACGCCTTTCGCAGCCTTCCTTGTGGCTGGAGCTGGTGCGCAGCATATAGGGCCAAAGAGGCCATGGCGTCGAAGAGCTCCTCTCTTTCGGCGGCTTCGGCATGATTTCGATCTGGGTGATCGACGCCGCGCCCTGTCTGATCGACGTCCCCACGCAATCGCTGCCCGTGTCGCCTCCACCGATGACGAGAACCTTCTTTCCCTTCGCGTCAATCGGCGGGGCGGAGATTTCGCCCGCAAGAAAACGATTCTGCCCTTCGAGGAACTCGAGAGCGAGATGTATTCCCCCAAGTTCCCGCCCGGGGATTTTGAGATCCCTCGCGACCGGAGTCCCGATCGCCACGACGACTGCGTCGAAACGGCGAACGAGATAATCGGCAGATACGTCCCTGCCGATTTCGGCGTCCAGGACGAAGCGGATGCCTTCGGCTTCCAAGATTTTGCGCCGGCGGTCTATGAGAGTCTTGTCCAGCTTGAAACAGGGTATTCCATACCTGAGAAGACCGCCAATGCCTGCGCGCCTTTCATAGACGGTGACCGCCCATCCCCTGCGGCGCAAGGTTACCGCAGCAGAGAGTCCTGCCGGCCCCGCCCCCACTATCGCGGCGCTCTTCCCGTTCTCCTTTGCGGGAGGGCAAGGCTTCACCCACCCTTCCCTGAACGCCGTCTCTATGATGAGCTTTTCCGACTGGCGGATCATGACAGCCTCTTCGTCGAGGCCGTGGACGCAACTCGCCTCGCAGAGCGCGGGGCATATCCTCGAGGTGAACTCCGGGAAATCGGAATTGACCGAAAGGAGTGCGTACGCCTTTTTGAAGTCGCCTTGCGCGACGGCCCTGTTCTGGTCGGGGACGAGATTCCCGAGCGGGCACGCGTAGGCGTGGCAGAAAGGCTCCCCGCAATTCATGCAGCGAAGAGTCTGCTCCTTCATTTCGGCGAAGGAAAGAAGCCTCTCGACTTCTTTCCAGTCGCCTACCCTTTCGTTCAAGGGCCTGTAGATGTCGTCGATGCGCTTCATCGTCATGTGTTGCTGAAGAATTGGAAGGAGGCGTAGGCGTCCTGGCCGTGCTCGGCTATGTCGAGGCCCTTGAGTTCGGTCTTGGAGCTAACGCGGAGGATGCCGAGCTTCTTGAGGGCGAAGAATATGGCCGCGCCCGTGCCGAACGCCCATACGGCGGTCGCACCCGCCCCGATGAGCTGCACGCCGAGGAACTTGAAGCCGCCGCCGTAGAAGAGCCCGGCCATGGAGTTGCCGTAGCCGCAGGCCTCGGGGGCCGCGAATAGCCCCACTGCGAGCGTTCCCCACACGCCGTTGACGCAGTGGACGGAGACGGCCCCGACGGGATCGTCTATGTGGATCTTGTCGAGGGCGAGCACCGAGACGACTACGAGGACGCCCGCGACAAGGCCGATGACGATAGATGCGTTGGCCGTCACAAGGTCGCACGGAGCCGTGATCGCTACGAGCCCCGCGAGAGTTCCGTTCAAGGCCATCGTCAAATCGGGCTTGCCGATTATCGCCCAGGCCGTTGCGAGCGCGGCGACGGTCCCCGCGCAGGCGGCGAGGTTCGTGGTCATCGCGACGCGCCCTATCGAGCCGATTCCGGCCGTGTAGGAGCCCGGGTTGAATCCGAACCAGCCTATCCACAGGAGAAACACTCCGAGAGTGCCAAGAACGAGACTGTGGCCGGGGATGGGGTTGGCCTTGCCGTCCTTGCGGTACTTCCCGAGCCTGGGGCCGAGGGCGATAGCGCCCGCTAGGGCTATCCATCCGCCTACAGAGTGTACGACTGTCGAGCCTGCGAAATCATGGAAGCCGAGTTTCTCAAGCCAGCCCTGCGAGGCTTCGCCCGCGAGAGAGCCCCACATCCAGTGGCCGGAAACGGGGTAGATCACGGCCGAGACCAGAATCGAATATATGAGATAGCTCTTGAATTCGATCCTCTCCGCGACCGCTCCCGACACGATGGTCGCGGCGGTCGCCGCGAACATCGTCTGAAAGAAGAAGAACGTCCAGTCCCAAACCCCCTCGCCCGTCGCGAGCGACGGCATTCCGAGGCCGCCCCACCCAAGCCAGCCCGAGGCCTTGGAGGCTCCGAACATTACGGCCGCGCCGAGGACGTAGAAAGCGAGCGAGCCCGCCGCGAAGTCCATCAGGTTCTTCATCATGATGTTGGCCGCGTTCTTGGCCCTCGTAAAGCCGGTCTCAACGAGAGCGAAGCCCGCCTGCATCGTGAAAACGAGTATTCCCGCGATCAATGTCCATACGACGTTGAGATTGGTCTGCACCGCAGCCGAAGTCAATTCACTTTCCATATCCTTCTATCCTTTCAGTCTTTTAACCTTTTAACCATTTAACCTTCACCCGATTCCCCGCGGGCCCCTTTCGCCGGTGCGGATTCTGACGCACTCTTCCATCGGAAGGACGAAAATCTTTCCGTCTCCGATATCGCCGGTGCGCGCGCCCTCGATGATGGCCTCTATCGTCCGCTCGACGTAATCGTCGTTGACGCCGATCGCCAGGCGCATCTTCTTGTGGAGAGTAACCTCCTCCGTCGCTCCGCGGTACATATGCACATACCCGCCCTGCTGGCCGCAGCCGAGGGCATTCGTCACCGACATTTTGTATATCTCGCGCTCGCAGAGAGCCTGCTTCACCGCGTTGAGCCTTTCCGGCTGGATGTAGGCTATGATCAGCTTCATTTCGTCCTTTCGTTTGTTTTCGCGGATCCTGTCCGCCTGCCGATCATATAGCAGAAACCATGCCAATGGTATTTTGGGGTGTAAAAGAGCGCTCGATGGTACCTCTGATGTAAACAGTCGATGTAATCTTTTACATAGGATGTAATCAGAGGGCGTCATATACCGCCGTTTGCCTTCATTTTCGGCTTTGGCACGGTTTCTGCTGTATAGTTCGGCGGGTGCACACAATCTCAACAGAAGCACCGGAAAGGAAAAACATGAACGAAGCGATGAAGATGACGGATTTCGGCGCGGACGTATTCGGCGCCGAAGCCATTAAGGAATATCTCCCTAAAGACACCGCCAGGAAGCTTCAGGGAACGATCGAAAAAGGCGAACCGCTCGACGCGTCTATAGCGGGCGAGGTAGCGCACGCCATGAAGCATTGGGCGATGGATAGGGGCGCTACCCACTACACCCACTGGTTCCTCCCGATGACGGGCTCGACGGCCGAAAAGCACGACTCCTTCCTCGAAATCAAAAACGGCGAACCGATAATGGCGTTCTCCGGGAAGAACCTCATCGTCGGCGAGCCTGACGCAAGCTCCTTCCCTTCGGGCGGAATAAGGTCGACTTTCGAAGCGCGCGGCTACACGGCGTGGGATCCGACCTCGCCCGCCTTCATAAAGCGCCACGGCAACGGCGCCACGCTCTGCATCCCGACGGCGTTCTGCGCCTATACAGGCGAGGCGCTCGACAAGAAAACTCCCCTCTTAAGGTCGATGCAGGCGCTAGAGAAATCCGTGAAGCGTCTCATGAAGCTTTTCGACCTCCCCGATGCGCACGCGGGCTGCACGCTCGGGGCCGAACAGGAATACTTCCTCGTCGCGAAGAAGTACTGGGAGAAGCGCCCCGACCTCGTGATGACGGGGAGAACGCTCTTCGGAGCCGCGAGCGCAAAAGGCCAACAGCTCGAAGACCACTACTTCGGAACGATCCCCGTCAACGTGCTCGACTTCATGAACGACGTCGAGCGCGCTCTCTGGAAGCTCGGCATCCCCGCGAAGACGCGCCACAACGAGGTCGCTCCCGCACAGTTCGAGCTCGCCCCGCAGTTTGAGGAGCTCAACCTCGCCTCCGACCACAACATGATCGTTATGGACACATTGAAAAGCGTCGCCGAAAAGCACAACCTCAAGTGCCTCCTCCACGAAAAGCCCTACGCGGGCGTCAACGGCTCCGGGAAGCACAACAACTGGTCGGTTAGCTACGGCGGGAGGAACCTCCTCGACCCCGGGTCGAATCCGCAGGAGAACGCGATATTCCTGACAGTCCTCTGCGCGGTCATAGAGGCGGTCGACAAGCACGCCGACCTCTTGAGGGCGGCCGTGGCGGGGGCCGGAAACGACCACCGACTCGGGGCGAACGAAGCTCCCCCCGCCGTCATTTCGATATATCTCGGCGATCAGCTCGCCCAGGTCGTCGACATGATCGAAAAAGGCGTCACGGGCGAAACGAAGGAGGCGGGGGTCCTCAAAGTCGGCGTCGACACTCTCCCCCCGCTCCCGCGCGACGCGACAGACCGCAACCGCACTTCGCCCTTCGCGTTCACGGGCAACAAGTTCGAATTCCGCGCGCCCGGTTCGTCGGTATGCTGCTCGGGCCCGATGACGGTGCTCAACACGATAGTCGCCGAATCGGTGGAGCGAATCGCCGAAGAACTCGAGAAAAGCGGCACCGCAGGGAAAGCCAAAAAGGGAGAGCACACTGTCGCCTTCCACGCGGCATTGCAGGAGATTCTCCAGAAGAGCCTCGCCGCGCACAAGCGCGTAGTCTTCAACGGGAACGGCTACGAGGCGCTCTGGCTCGAAGAGGCGAAAAGGCGCGGGCTCCCCAACTTCCCCGACACCCCGGGAGCGCTCGCCGCCTTGACGAAGAAGGAGAACGCAGCGCTCTTCGAGAAGTACGGCGTCATGACGAAGCGCGAGCTCAAGAGCCGCCACGAGATATTCCTCGAGGAATACGACAAGAAGATCCACATCGAGGGCGCCTGCGCGAGAGACATCGCCGCCGGGATGATAGCCCCCGCCGTGAAGGCGGAATATCTGGAGACCGCCAAGGCCTACGAGGCTGCGAACGCGGTGGGCGTATCCTCGGGGATAGCGGCATTGCGCGAGAGCCTAGTGGAGCTGGGAGCCGGCCTCGACGCGCTCAAGACGGGCGTACAGAAGCTCGACGAAGCGCTAGCCCTCTCCGACAACGCGGCGATCCTCGCCGCGATGCAGGCCTTGAGGACCACGGCCGATTCGCTCGAGCGCAAGGTAGCCGACTCCCGCTGGCCGCTCCCCAAATACCGCGAAATGCTCTTCCTCTACTGATCAAATGTCGGACGAGATAAAGCATGAATGCGCCGTGGCGCTGGCCGTCTTGAAAAAGCCGGCCTCCGCCGCGGGCGATTTCGGAGGGACGAAGCTGTCGCTCCTCCTTGAAAAGCAGCACAACCGCGGCCAGGACGGAGCGGGGGCGGCGATACTCGCCTCCCACCCTTCGCCGGGCTCCGCGCCGTACGCGATATTCAAATCGGCCTCACAGACGCCCCTCGCGGATCTGCTCGGAATGATCGCGAAGCGCACGCCGAGAGCAGACGAAAGGATTTTCCTCGGCCACCTGAGATACGCCACGTTCGGAAAAAACGACGTGGCGTTTTGCCATCCGTTCATCCACGAATCGAGCGAACTGCGCCACACTCTCCTGCTCGCTGGCAACTTCAACCTAACAAACGCCGGGGAGCTCTTCGAAGGATACGCGAGGGACGGGGCCTTTCCGACGAGCCGGGCCGACGGATATCTCGTAACAGCCCTCGTTTCGCGCGAGCTTGAGCGCGGGAAGACTCTGCGCGAGGCCCTCGGGAAAGCGCTCGAAAACGCCGACGGCGCATGGACGCTCTGCGGCATGACGGGCGACGGCTGGGCTTTCGCGACGCGCGACCCGAACGGAATAAGGCCCGCTTTCATGTATGAAAACGGCGAAGTCGCCGTAGTCGCGAGCGAGAGGCCCGCCATACAGGCTGCGTTCGACGTAGCTCCCG
>JAILJX010000095.1 GCA_024694365.1 Kiritimatiellia bacterium | reverse complement strand
GTCGATGCGCTGGCCTTTCGTGGTCACCCATCCGGACGCGGCCATCTGTCCGTACCACCATCTCGCGTACGTCTTGGAGACGCCGGTGATGTCGCACGAGGCGAGGACGATGTGGAGCGGCGGGACGTCAGTCCTCTCCGGAGGCTCTGCGGGAGCGGGAGCGCGCGTCTCCCCCGGCGGCACGAAGTCCGGCCGTTCCTCCACGTACGTGCACGCGGGCGCGGGCGCGGCGCTCACACGCAGTGGGAGCGCAATTTCTTTCCCTTCCCCTTTCTCCTTAAGGGGGGTGTGGGGGGTGCTTCCTCTTTCCGCTTCCCTTTCTTTGTTGATAACTTCCGTGACATTACCTGTCGATGTCACGGAATTTCCCGTGACATTACCTGTCGATGTCGCGGAATTTCCCGTGACATTACCTGTCGATGTCACGGAGGTATCATCGTCTCCATCGTGATCGAGCATTTCATCAAAGAATCTGCGTGTCCTCAGGAAGCGGTTGTTGTAGAACTTCCGCTGTTCCGTCCAGAGCGTAGCTATCGTGTCTGCAGCCATCATGATTCCGGCGGAGTCAAGCATGCTCTGCGAACGCAACCACTTCAGAAGGTTGCGGAACTTCTTCTCGCGTTCAGTCATTCCGCCACCTCCTTTCCCGTCCTGGCCTTGGCGTTGAATTCCTCGATCTGGGCGCGCAGGATGTCCTTTACCTCCTTGCCGATTTCGACAAACTCCCTGAAGTCGCGTCCGCCTAGCGAAATCGTCCCCTGGCAGAGCTCCGCAAAGACCGCAGGGGCGATTGGATTCCCTTGTGAAACCCTCATCGCTTCATCCCAGCTCCACTTGATGCGGAAGTATCTGTCCAGATCCTTCTTGCCCGATTTCCAATCGGCGCAAAACCTCTCGACATTGACGAGAAAGACGGCGGCCGCGGAAAGCGTCGCCGAAAGCAAGACGGAGAAATCATTGTCCCCTACGTGCTCCTTCTCGGCTTTCAGCAATTCCTCTAACGTGAGGAATTTGAAGCGCATCGCCATTGTTTTCTGTTCCATTGTTTGTTTCCTTTTTTTGGTGTTGTTTTGTTGTTTCAGGAAGGCGATCACACCTCCCACTTACTTAGCACGCATTTGTAACATCAAGGATTTTCAACATGCGTTTCACCCCTGATTTCATTGGATGAAAACAACTTCACGAGTGCCTTCACCCCCCCTGTAGTAAAAAACCCTTGTCGAGCTTGATTTGACCTTCCTTTTGATGGCAAGTTTCCTGATGGACTCAGACCTGTTCTTGCCGTTCCTGACGACCTCCTCCAAGACGGGGATTAGCGTTTCAAGGCGTAAAAAAAGGAGGCGATTTCTCGCCTCCTCGATTAGCTTCTCGCGCCGTCGCGATTCCGCTTCTTCTGCCGCCGATTCCTGCTCCGGAGAGATATCCAATCGCCTGTAAAGCTTCTCGGCGGCGGATCCGCTGTCGCTCAATGGGTACGGGCTGGGGTCAGACCCTCCAGACTCCACTTGTGCCGCGCCCTCGTTTTTTGGTATAATGTAATCAGCAATAGGAGAACAGCATGCCAAGGTTGATGACAAAAGATGATGTGATGCGCACAGCCGCGGATCTCGGTCGCGCCGATCAGGTTTGGTCGACGTTCTGTGATTCGTCATCCTGTCCGCCTGGGATGCAGCTTCCTGATGACGGTGCATACCAGTTGATTTTCCTCCGCGTTCCAAATTCCGCGTCGCAGCCATCGAAGAAGCCTCGAGTCAAGATAGGCCTTATGGACGGCAAATGGAAGCTTCCGACTTGGGAAGAGGACAAGGCGATGGATCGCGAGATTGAAGCGGACTTCGAGGCATCTTTGGAGGATCCGCAGTGACGGTTTTGCTCGATACGCATATCCTATTGTGGATGATTGGCGAAAGCCGGTCTTTGTCTGACTTGGCCATGCGTATTCTTGCCGATGAGACAAATGAGTTGTTCTTCAGCTCGATCAGTATTGCCGAGGTAGCCATCAAGCACCAGAAAAATGCTGCACTCATGCCGCTTTCGCCGGATGAAGTCCGGCGCTGTGCAGAAGAATGCGGTATTCGGGAGCTGGCATTCGATTCTAAACACGCCGTTGCTCTTGGGACTTTGCCGCAGCTTCATCATGATCCATTTGACCGAATGCTGATAGTTCAGTCCAAGACGGAGGGAATGAAGCTGATGTCCCACGACCGGCAGTTCCCGCAATATGGTGATTTCGTAATCCCCGTGTAAACCACTTCAATCCGAAACCTGAAATGAAAGGAAGCCTGATAACTCAGTAACCGGATAGCGGAGGGCAACGGCCCTTCGGACAAATCCGCCTACGCTCCCGACGGAGCTATGGCGCGATAAACAATTTGCGCTGCAAAGCAGTCGTCACGAAGAATGTAGGAAGTTCATTGGAAGACGGCACCTTGCAGAGGAAGCGCACCAGCGCTTGCCTCTCTTTGAGCGCCTCGATGGTCAGACCTCAGTGGTGGAGTAGGAGTGGTGGAGTAGGATGGGTGCGCTATTGTCCGGGATATGATATAATATCCTTAAAAGATGGATGCTATGAATGAGCTGTCGCTCAACAGCGACGTGACGATGGTTGGCGGCGAGGAGGCAATGAAGAAAGTTGCATGAGGCCGGCGGCGGCCACCCTCCCCCGGGGGGAGTGTGGAACCTCCTTCCAAGGAGTACGTCAATGTTCAAACAGGATCGGCCAACCGCCAAGAAGAAAGTGCTAACCTGGAGCCGTGACTTGACAGAAGAAGTATTCATACGGGGGTGTCGTTTGTGCGAGGAAACGTATGGGATTTATAGTGCATAAAAAAGTTGAATATATCGCTAAGTATTGATAATTTATCTTTTCTTTCGATTTCTTGCATTTACCGCATTGACAACTCAATAGCGGTTTTTGTATAATATGCCCCCGTTTCCCGCAAAGGGCACTTGCGGTCCGCAGTAAGGAAGGGGCTGGCGTGTCATGATGGGGGATGTGATGTATCGTATGAACAGTTGAAAGGCAGTCTAAAGAAGAAGATGAATGGAGTGCGGCTCTGCGGTGGAGCTTGTCAAGACAGAAGGGAAAAAAGCGGAATGGAAAGATTCTCGCAGTTTTTGAAACATACGTTCAAGACTTGCGCCTCGTTAGAGGACACCAATCTTGGAGTCAACCCAAACGCCCTTGCCCCTTGGAATCCGCAGACCTACAACGCTCCCGAGCCGAGTTCGGGCTTGTTGCTAGTCGTTGGCGCGGCGCTGCTCGCGCTGCGGCGCAAGAAAGAAACTGCGCATGGGTGAAGTAACGGTAAGCATTCCCCTAAGACGCCGGCTCTGTGCGATACTGCTCGGGGCCGGCGTGGCGCTTTTCGCCTGGCTTACCGGCAACAGCGACGTTTTCCCTCCGGAGCTGTGGGATGAAATGTCCGTCGCCGCGGGTCTGCGTCCGCCGGCCGGCCCCATGCCCGGCATCTGGCGCGCCGCCGTCTCGCTGCTTCTCGATTGCGCCGGCGTGGAGCGCACGCTCGGCATCCTCCATGCGCTCGGCCCGGTCTCGCTGGGCCTTCTCGCGTCTTTCATGTATCTCTTCCTCGGCGAGGTGATGCCCGTCTCGCTAAAGCTGCGCATGGGCAAATGGGGCGGCAGCCGATGGGTCGTCCAGCTGTTGCTCATGCAGGGTGCCCTGTGCTTCGTGATGTCCGCCCCCGTCTGGAGGGCGGGGCGCGTCTTCTCTACCGAGATGATGCTTCTGCTCGCGGGCGTCATTCTCATGGACGTCTTCTGCTGGGCGCTCAGAGGTGGCCGGCCGGCCGTCGCCATCCTCATGTCTGCCGCGGCCGGCTTCTTTGCGGCCGACACGGTCTTCGCGTTCGTTCTTCCGCCGGCGTTCTCGGCGTTCGTCAAGAAGAACCTCGACACCCCGGGCGTCAAGGTGAAGGACGAGTTCAGGAACCCTCTGCTGCGCCTGCTGGCCTTCCGCAGGATATTCACGGCGTTCTTCTTCATGTGGTTTGCGGGCATATGGCTCAATACGCGCCACTTCTGGGGCAATGGAGGCCTTGCCGCACGCGACTGGACGAAGTTCATGTACTTTCTCCACTACCTCCACGGATATGCGCTGGAGCTTCTGGAGGCGGCGACGCCGCTGGGCTGGGCGCTCATCGTGATCGCCGTCGCCGCGCCGTTCGTCATTGCGGTCTCCCTCGCCAGGGTCGCGACCGACGACGACAGGCTGCTCTCCTGCGCCGTGGGGTTTCTGTACCTCATTGTGGGCGTGTTCTCTTTCACCCAGTCGACAGGCTGGACGTCGTCATGGTTCTGGCTTTGGGGCGACGCGCCTCAGCAGGTGTCGTCGCGCTTCCTGCTTTGCGGCTGCCTTTTCCTGTCTTCGGTCACGGTGACGCTGGCGTTCTGCGTAGTCGGCGTGGAATTCTATTTCCGGAGCGACAGCCGCGTCGCGCAGTCGCGCTTCGAGGATGCCGTCGAGAAGATCAAGAACTGGCCAAAGGTCGTCGCGTCGATCAGACGGACCGAGCGGATCGTCCGCACCGCGCTCGTCTACGAGCCCGTCGTCGTCCTGGCGGTGCTCGCAGCGCCGAAATTCTCCTCTGCCGAGCGCGAGGCCGCAAGGCTCGTGAACGACTGCATCCGGCAGACTGCCGAGGAGTGCGGCAGCGCGCGGCTCCTCTTCACCGACGGCCTGATGGACTCCGCCGTGGAGTTCGCGGCGATGCGTCAGGGCGGCCGCCTGAAGGCCCTTTCGATGATCGCCGGCGGCACTCCGTACGAGAGATGCCTCCGCACGCGCGGCGAGACGGACGACGAGGACAGGCAGATGCTTGAGTCCGGCGCCGCCGACGCGTTGAGAACATGGGTCAAGGAGGGTGACGAACGCGCATCCGACATCGCGGTGCAGGTCGGGATAGAGCTTTGGCGGCGCAACGGGCTGGCCGTTCCCGAATACGGCGGACTCGTCGCGCGCACCGCGCCTTTCCCCGAGGAGGAGCGCGAACGGGCCGCCGCCGCAGCCCGCAGTCTCGCCGCGCGCGCCCTCGACCTGCACGCCGACGGCAGCGCCGGCGACATATCCGATCCATCTCTCGCAGAGATGCTCTCGGTCGCGGAATGGCGCCTTGCAAGGATGTGCAGGATGCGCGCGGACGCCGCGGACGCGGCAGGGCGGGGCGATGAGTCCGTCGCCGAAACCGAGCTTGCCGAGGCGCTGGACAACGTCAACGCCGTCTGGCGGCGCATACGCGACAGCATGGAATGGACCGAACCCCAGGGCGCCACGCGCTTCACGCCGAGGGAAGGGATGAAGCATTGGCTCGCGCGGGGCGACTTCGGCATGGCGCGGATATACGCCCTGCGGCTCCTGCGGGCGAAGCCTTACGACTCGGCCGCCAATTTCGCCGTCGGCATGAGCTATTTCGAGGAGGAGAAGTACAACAGGGCCGAAGCCTACTTGAAGCGCAGCCTCGAGCGCAAACCCGACGAGCCCGCCGCGCTGAACAACATCGCCGTCATACAGGCCAATCTCGGCAGGCTCGAGGAGGCCGAGACCAACGCTCTCAAGGCAGCAAGCCTCAATCCCGATTCGTCGGAGATCAGGAGCACTCTCGCCGAAATACGCAGACGGCTGGAGGCCCGCGGGGAAAGCCGCGACGGCTCCGCAATCGACATCAAGGAAAAAGGGAGTCTGGAGGGTCTTGGTTTGATAGCCGCACCGCGGCAAAGCCGCTAGCCCGATAGGGTATGGCGCGAAGGCGGAGGAATTTGGTACAATAGGCTCAAAATCGAGGAGCCGCCCATGAAAATCACTGCTTTTGCACTGGCCGCATGCGTTTTGCCGATGTCCGCGCCTTGCTCTTCCCGGTCTGTCGCGGACGATATCGCACGCTATGAAAGCGGCGGGGAGATGGAGGCCGATCCGTCGGAAGTCCCCGTGGAGGCCCCGAGGGACATGAAGCTAATCCTCTGCATCGGCCAGAGCAACATGGCCGGGCGAGCGAAGATGGAGGAGGGCGACGGAGAGGTCGTGGAAGGCGCATACGCCCGTTCCGCCAAATGGGGGGTGGCGCAATGTCACGCAAAGTGGTATCATATTCCCGAAGTCAACACGCGAGAAAGGAGCCTATGTGAGCATGAACAGAGAAAGAACCGTTGTCGGGGCGCTGACGCT
>JAILJX010000043.1 GCA_024694365.1 Kiritimatiellia bacterium | reverse complement strand
CGCGCACGCGTCAAAGCCGAGGCGGACGAGCTTCACCGCGAGTATGTGCTTTCACAGATTCGCCAGCAGGTTGGCTTTACGCAGGCCGATGTTGCCGAGCGTCTTGGCGTAAGCCAGCCCACTTACGCGGAATGCGAACGTGGTAGCAATATGCGAATTGGAACATTGCAGAAGATTGTCTCAGCGCTTGGAGGAGAACTTTCGTTGCATGTCCTCATCGCCGACCGTGACTACAATCTTCAAATGCCGCAGTCTGTGTAAGGGAAAATTCGCTATATTTTATGGCGATTGAAATTGGCGAGATGGATGGCAGGATTGGCGGATTTATCATTCGTCTTGCTTGTGGTTTGTCTGGGATCGTCGGCATCGTGATGTTGTCCTATGGGCTTATTTCGTGGCTGAAGGATGGTTCTGAATATACGTCTATTTGGTCTGCTCTCGTTGGCGACGAGCCCTATTGCAGTCTCGCATTTGGACGGAGCATTCGCTTGGGCGGAGGTTTTCTTTGGAAACAGACTCCAAGTGGAATGCTGCCGGCCCTCTGCGAAATTTGCCTGTCTTTGTTTGCACTTGCAGCGGCACTATTTAACCGATTGTGGATGTATTGTATTGTCGTGGCGTTGATGTTTCTTTATTCTTGCTAACCATCCCCTGAATGAATAAGGATGAAGAACAAGAAAAGTCAGAAGGGGGAATCGTGGTGAAGTGCCGTAAAAACTCTTTCTTGAAGCTGTTCGTACTTTGGGGGATGCTTGTTGCAGGGCATCTTTCAGCCTTCATGATGTTTTGCGGAGTTGATTCGTTTTGCACACAGTCAATTGTTGCCGCCTTGGGTCATCTGGCCTTGATCCCCTTGTCCGCCATAGTATATACGGCAATAGGTCCATTGTCTATCATAAGCTTTGCCTTGTTCATGTTTCACATACGAGGCGGCACTTCAACAGCGGTCGGCTCATTGCTGATAGGAGGCCCGTTGATGTATTTTGCATTGGCATGGGGCTTTCACCGATGGTGGAAGACGTCAAGCCGGATGGTGAGATATGTCGGCTGGATTATGATAGCCAGTTATTCCGCTTTAGCAACATATTGTCTGTTGTATGTTTCATCAGTCATGTAATTCAGACAAGGGCTATGCAAAACGTTTTCTTTAGAACCAATGGTCCCTTTTTCCAAAACAAAATAGAGAGTGTTCCGTTTGGAAGTCTGCAGGAGAAAAAGTTACCGATTTGGAGGGAATGTGATACAATATTCACGTTTCCGAATGACAGATGACGGAAATAAAACGACTGTTTGCGGGAATAGGGGCGATCGGTCCCTATTTTCTCGGGCGGTAGTTTTCCTTCCCCACCTCCACCATCCTTCGCACGGCCTGCCGGCCGTGACTACGGATGGCAGGCCGTGCGAAGGATGGTGTCCTCCGTAGCCGGCGAAGCCGCGAAGGAGGACCAAAGACAGATGATGGCAAGCGGACAGCGCTTAACCCGATTATGTTCTACACGTACATTCTCAGAAGCATTTCCAACCCGGCACAACGATATGTTGGCCATACTGCCGATATTCGTACCCGCCTTGCGGACCACAATGCCGGGCAGTCTCCACATACATCAAAGTTTCGTCCATGGAAGGTCGAGACTTATATCGCTTTCGAATCAATCGACAAGGCACAGGCGTTTGAACGATATTTAAAGCCAGGTTCAGGCCATGAGTTTGCCCGTCGCCATTTCTGACCATCCTTCGCACGGCCTGCCGGCCGTGACTACGGATGGCAGGTCCAGCTTCCCACCTCCTCTACTGCACCGAGCTCATCAATCTCTTCTCCGCAAGCGTCAAGACGGCAAAGAAGAACGTCTGAAAATGTTACGCCGATCGCTTGAGGCGTAAGACTGGCAAGAACGAAAAAGCCCGTCAAAAGCCCTTGTTCTGCGAACCAAAGATTTGATATAATTTTCCAACGGGAAATAATGTCTGCCTTTGGGCGTGATAAGGAGGAAAATGTTGCGAAATCGACTTTTTGCGCTGTTTTTTGCCGTGGTGGGAGCTTGCGCTTCAGCTGCGACGATCACGGTGAACTGTGAACTGCCCGGGAATTGGCGCGCCGGCGAGGCTGTCGAGAAGGTCGGCGACTGGACGGAGATCCGCACAGCGAGTCTACTCTACCCCGATTCGCCCGTTGCATCCCCCGCGCTTCCCTATGCCATAGAGCTTATCGATCTTCCGGAGGATGCGAGGAACGTTGCAATCACATCAATCGAGGCGCGGTGGCTCACCGCCGATGCCGAGACTCTCCTGGCGCCGGTTCGCCCCGTGGCCGAGCCTGTCCCCGTTCCGCAGCCGGTCGTCATTCCCGCTCCCGACCCCGAATCATACAACGCGGCGCCGTATCCAGCCGCCGAGGCCGAGCTCTCGGGCGGATTCTTCGACAAGGGCCGATTCCGCCAGCGCATCAGGTTCAATCCCTACCGCTATACCCACTCGACTCTGCTCCTCGAAAGGGCGAAGTCGATAAAGGTAACCTTGTCGTACGAAAGCGACGCGCGGCCGCGCGTTTCCGTGATGTCGGTCGACGCTCCGCCCGCTGCGACGAACATGGTGATCGTCTCTCCGCCCGCCTACACGAATCTCTGGGACGGATACATCGCCTACCGCCGTACGACCCATCCTAACATCGGCATTTCCGTCAAGAACACGGCGGACATCTACAAGGAGTTCCCCGATGCCGTCGCGGCCGACGACCACGCGCTCGCCATCCACAAGTTCCTCGAGGCCGAGTACGCCACCAACAACCTCAAAATCGTCATCCTCGGCGCGTGTCCGCCTTCGTATTCGATGGACGTCGCCTACTCGCTCGACTACTTCAAGGCGGGGATGCAGAAACTCGACGAGGAGTATCACGTCCCCACGCGCTATCCTTCGTCGTTTCTCTGCAGGATCGAGGAACCGTCCGACCTCTACTTCGGCTGCATGGACAAGAACGACGGCAAGGAAGTCTGGGACTCCAACGGCGACCACATGTACTTCGCGAAGGCGGACAAGAACGGGATTTTCGTATGGGAGGACAACCGCGACAAATACGCCGACCTCATTCCCGAACTGCAGGTCTGCCGCGTTTCCCTCACGAAGGAACTTGTCGAGACGTCCGGCGGAAACGTCTACCGATACACCGCCGCGCAGCAGATGACGAACTGGGTCGAGAAGATCAAGTACGTCGAGTCGAAGGACTGGAAGGGCGAGGGCGTGCACGGACTTTCCGGCGACACCTACTTCATGGGCGAGGGCAATGTCGTAAGCGACCTCTACCGCGAAGAGCGCGAATTCTACGACGGCGCTCCGAACATGGGCGACGCAGCGTTCCCCAAGCACGTCATCGACAACGAAGCCTTCATCCGAAAGCGCAACTACGACTACCATACGGGCATGAGGGCGAGCAAAGAGCCTGTCGTGCAGCTCGGATACCTCAACGCGACCGACGGACTCTACGGCGGCGAGAGGTTCGGGAGGGCGGCGCTCGTGAGCGAGCGTGAGGCGAGGTGCGCGCTCCACTCCAGGGACATGGAGAACGCCGTGGTCGATTCCCACGGCTGGATGCGCTCGTGCAATCCGTGGTGGAGCGCGGGCTTCATGACGGGGGAGATATCGGGGAAGGGAAGGCTCCTGTACGGACCCGTCCCCTGCGATTCCGGAATGTTCGACAATTCGAGCATCACGAACACGTGCTGCGTGTTCGTGGCGGCGACGCTCGCTCCGAGCGGATTTGCCGCCTCCTGCGGCAACACGCGCCACGGATGGTGGGCGGGCTTCGACAACAGTTACAATTCCGCGCTCGAAAAGTACCTCCTCGCTGCCACCTTCGGCGTTGACGGGGCTACAGATTCATTCGATGCGGCAGGCGACGCGCAGCTCAGGCCCAACTCTTTCGGTGAGGCGATACGCCTTATGCGAAAGAAGTATGTCGAGCAGTATGGCGTCTCCGTAATCGGAACCCACCAGGGAATAAGCCTCTTCGAGATGACGGCCTTCGGCGATCCTCTCATGTCGCTTACGCCACAGACCGACGCGTCCGACGAGTTTACGCGCACGCTCACGCGCACAATGACGGTGACGCAGAATCCGACCGTCTCGACGACTTCCCACGTCGCGCGCCTCGTCGTCGAGAGCGGCGCAAGCCGCATCGCCACGTCCGACGCGGGCGTCCTTCGCGTGACGGCGGGAGCGAATATCAAGGGCGGGAGCCTCGACTGGGCGGCCGCGGGAGGCATTGGACGCAGCATCGCGTTTGCGAATCCCGGCGGCGCTCTCACCGTGTCGGCCACGAAACCCTCCTACATCGGAGGAGAGTTCACGAATGTAGGGTCCGTAAAGGTTACCGGCAAGAACGCCACCATCGACTTCGGCGTGGAGAGCGTCAACATGACGATGCCGGTCGATTCGCTTTCGTTCGTCTCGTCCGCTGCGGGCGCCACGAACACACTCCGCAATGCGAGGCGCACGGCTACGAGCCGCTTTACGGACAAGACGATAGGTGTCACCAACTCGACTCTCAAGTGCGAACTCACTACGGCGGCGCCTTTCAGCCTGAAGAACTCGACTCTTCTCGTAGAGCGCAATCCGATGTGGAGGAACGTCTCGTGGAACGAGCCTCTCACGATGGACGACTCCACCTTCGTCAATGCGTTCGACGGCTTTTCCTTCGCGAACGCCGCGACGATAAACGCCATCGGCGGGAAGAACGCGATCAAGGACGCGTCCGGAACCGGAGCCCTGAACGTCGAGGGCGATTTGCAGGTCAATCTTGCGGCGGGGGCGGAGTTGACAGTCGAGTGCGCTCTCCAGAACCTTGCCACCCACGATTCCACGCTCGTCGTCTATGGCGCGGGAAAGATAAAGTTCGACGTTCTCCCGCTCAAGGGCTTCAAGTCGGTGACGATCGGGTCCGGCGTGACGATCGAGATTCCGTCCGCCGTGAAGGGCAGAGTGCGCCTGATCGAGGGCGGAACCGCAGCCGAGATTCTGCTCTTGGAGGGCTCCACGGTCGTTTCGGGCGGAGTGTCCAAGTCTTCGGCGTCGTCCTTCGAGTCGTACATATTCCCCGACGGACACGACGGAATTCCGCTCCCTCCCTATAGGCTCACGCTTTCAAGCTCCTCGGTGAATTGGCTCGACTCCTCCGACTGGACAGACAAGGATGGAACCAAGTTCACCCAGAGCTGGCGTGCGACGGATACGGTGCCCGGGAAGACGTATGTCGAGCTCGATTCCGAGACTAAGGAATGCGTCCTCGAAGCAGACGGAGAAGTCGAGATAGGCGAGCTTTACATCACGGCAAGCGATACCGGAAGCTCGCTCGCCATCGCCTCTAGCGGCGAGTTCACGGCCTCCTATATCGATGCTACAGGCTTTGCCGGTGCGCTTACTCTCGACTGCAACCTAGATTCCGCGTCGTCTACATCGCTCAATGCCGGACCCGATACGCGCTTTCTCGGAAAGGGCGGGAAGGGCCGTCTCACGATTGGCGCTGAAACGAAGGCGACGCTGGCAAAAGGCTGGTCAGGCATCGTCGACAGCGCCGGAACGCTCGTCTGCGAAGGCGGAACTTCCGCCGACTGGGCGGGATTCGTTCCGCCCGCGAGCGGCATGGTCGTCATAGCTGCGCCTCTCGCTCCCGGCAAGGACTGCACAGCCGCGCCGGAGTTCACCGTCAAGGGCGAAAGCGGAGTCTTCGATCTTAGCGGCCATACGCTGTCCGTCGGCGGGGCGATGGAGATTCTGGACGGCGCGAAGCTCGTCGCATCCAACCTCACTCTCAGCGCAGGCGCATCCACGATGAGAATTGATGCGGGGACGCTCACTCTCGGCGGAAGGGTTGGTGCTTCTGACGGCGCTTCGCTGAGCGTCGCATCCTCTAACGGCGTCTTCTCCGCCTACGAATCGTGGTCGCTCGATTCCGACTCGATCATGCCGCTCGAGATTGTTGAAGGCGCAAAGCACACGTTCGACACAGCCGGGAATTCGATTTCCTATCCCGGTGTGATTTCAGGCTCCGGCGCGCTTTGCGTGACAAATTCCGCTTCGTCCTACGGAACGCTTGTCCTCGGTGGAGCGAATACCTACTCGGGTGGAACGGCAATCGGCGGCGATCTTCTCGTCAAGGCCGGCGGCTCAGGTGCGTTTGGTTCGGCTGGACTTCTCGTGCTCGGCGAAGGAGTGACTTTGGAGCTCGGCTCGGTGCGTCTTGGCGGAGACGTGAAGCTCGATTCCTCCTCGAAGGGTACTGTGACGATTGCTCTGACGGAACCCGAATTTTCGGCCAAGCGAGCGGTTCTCATGAAGGCGGATCAGGCTCCCGAAGGGATGACGTTCATCGCCGTGAGCCCCACGGGTTCGCAGGTGGTGGGCAATGTTTCCGTTGAGGACGGCAATCTCGTCTACGGCGTCGAATCGAACGCGAGGCCGATTACGGGCAAGATTTCCGAAAACACGCCCTGGACTCAGATCAAGTGGGAGGATGCGAACGGCGTTTCCCTGTCTCTCACCTACGGGCAACTCGTCGACTATGGCGAGGTCAGGCTCGTTGCGACCGTTCCTGGCGTATTCGTGACGCTCGATACGTCTGATTTGCCTGAGCGCATCGTAATCGGCGGCGCGGAGAGGCTTGGCATGTCGAAGGGCTCTGTGGCCGATTCTTCGCTCCCGACGCTCACCATCGAGGAGGGGACGACGGTTCTCTTCAACGATTCCGTCGACTGGCCGACGGGCAAGCTCGTCAACAACGGCATCGTGCGTCTTGTCATGTCTAGCCAGCACACGTTCACGGTCGGCTCCATGGTTTCCGGCAGAAACGCCTACTCCAATGCGAAAGCGGGCGCTCAGCTTACCGGCTCTTCGGGCAAGATTCTCCGCATTGAGGACGGCGACGCGATAACTGTCAAGGACCTCAAGGATCACGATATCGGCGTGGAGATGGCGGGCGGATCGATTCTTTTCGACTATTACCTCGATACCGCGTGGATCGGAAATCTCTCCTTGAACAATTCCTGGACACAGTCCGGCGGAACGGCCACATTCAATTTCGCAAATCCGTACATCTTCGACTACCCGAACAAGTACGGACTTCTCCTCGGTTGGACGCAGAGCGGAACATACAACGTCAATATCACCGGAGGAAACTTCAACATTCCGCGCTCGCACATCAATTTCTGGGGAAGCGGCACGACGATGACCGTTTCCGGGATGGGCGTCGTGAACGCAGGCGGAATCCTGGCCAACGGTTCCGGCGGAAGGGCTCTCAACATCCGCGACGGCGGAGAGGTGAGGATCGGCTCTCTCGGCGCCCAATCCGTTTCGCCCACCGTCACCATCGATGGCGGCGCGCTTGTCGGCACGGCGCAGAACACGCCGATCAACTGCGCGATCAACGTCAAGGACGCGACGCTTGCCGCGACCGCAGGGGCGACATTGAAGCTCATTGGCGGATTCGGAACGTCCTCAGGAACCATCACATTCGGCAAGGACAACTGCGTCGGAACGGTGGATATCGGGACCTTGAGGCCTGTCGATCTCGTCCTTTCAGCATCTTCTCTCGGAACGCTCCGGTTCACGGCCAACACTTCCGAACTCGACCGCGCGATCGAGCTCTTCAAGGCGGAAGACGCAACGCTCCCCAACGCCTTGCAGGTCGTGTGTGTGGACGAAAACGGCGTCGAAGTATATGGCTCGCCGAGCGTCTACAACGGAAAAATCATCTTCCTCAAGTCCGGCGTTCTCCCCTACGTCGAGCTGGACGGAGGAACCGAGACTCTTGACGGCGCGACGCTCTATACGGAAATGGGCGGCAAGACGGGATATGAAAAGTGGCTCGTGGACATGTCCTACATCGGCGACAAGAATTACGTCATAGAGAAACTCCCCGAAGGCGTATACGCCCATATCGAGAAGATGCCCTCGCAGGGCATAAGGCTCGTTCTCATGACGCTCAAGCCCGAGACGATGTGGGCGGGCGACTTCCGGTCCAAGTGGCAGACGAAGGGCGACTGGAAGCTTGTCCCGAACGGCAACCAGGCGTCGCAGACTGGCGTCGCGATCGGAGAGTCCAGCCGCGGCGGCGTGATAGTCACGAACACCGTTGCGTCGCTGCCTCTTGCCAATGGACTCAATGTCGCGATGAGCTTTACTGGCGCGCCTGCGAATGCGGCGGCGGATCAGACGCTTATCGCATATTCGCAGTTCGTAAAATCAGGAAGCATTGCATATTCGTATACAGACAGCACTGGATTAACCGTTTCGCATTCCGATGGAAAGATTTGGGGTGTCTATCAGGGGAATCTCAGCACTGCGTCGTCATCTCTCTTCCCGACCGATGGCGAACGGCATTCTCTTTCTGCTGTTGTCGTGCCAAGCAGCGGATGGCATGGTGTCAGAGGTTATCTTGACGGAGCGGATGTTGTTTACGGACAGTATCTCTTTGCCAACCAGAGCCCTGCGAACTACTTGACTCTCGGCGGAAAGACTGCGACGAGCGCCAACAACCTCGCTGGCGTCAATCTCGACATGGTGGCCGTGTTCACCAACTTGACGTTCGATGCGGATGCTGCCGTCGCATGGAAATCGCTCGCGCTCGAGAACAAGACTGTCATTCCTGGCACGACTCTCAAGGGCGTCTACGACGTTTTGACGTTCGGGAACGGCACGTACACGATCGACGGACTCGTCCTGGCGCGCGCAGTCTATTTCGACGGCGACAACGTCGTTCTCGACATCCCCGAAGGTTCCGAACTCCGCGCCTCTGTCATCCACGGCGAGTACAGGACGCCCACCGATCCGCCAGTCGTCTGCCACGAGAAGCCCGTCCCGGACGCGTATGGAATGTCGTTCGGCTACTTTTTCTCCGGTGCCGTTGACGGAAGCTGGACCAACAAGCAAAATTGGGCCAAGAATGTCGCCTACACGAACCTCTCGGATCTCGTCGTGACGGATGCCTATGCCCCCGCCACAAGCGACGGCGTGTTCGCTCCGGTGATTTTCGACGGCGAAAGGATGTCCAACACGCTCGCTGTCGTTGACGGAATGAAGCGGATCACGTCGCCGGACTCTTCATCCAGCGGAGAGCGCATCGAGGGATGGGAGCTGAAGTTGGTGCTGACCAACAGCGTTTGCGTCGAAATCGGACGTTTGAGGAAACTGCAGCCCGACACCGCCATCGTCGTTGACGAAACCTCCAGACTGGTCGTCAACGGCTTTGCCGGCGGCGATCAGGACGGATACTGCAACGGGAACCACGATTTCTTCATTGCGTCTCCTTCCGGCCTTGTCTTCGCCGCCGGCTTCACCCCTGCCAATGCAGCCGGCACGTACAACTACCATCTCGGCACGACGGGCAGCGTGCAGTATGCTTCGCTTGGCGGCGTCGCATCCACACACAACATCAAGTCGCTCACGCTCGACCTCGGCGACCCCGAAAGTTCCGGGACGATCGTCAAGACGCGCAAGCTTGTGGGCTTTACTGCGAATGTCGGGCACACGTTTGGCGCTGCGGATGTCGCGATTTCGTCGCTTCCCGCCACCAATCTGACGCTTTCCGCAACCCAGCTCTCAACCGAAAGCGCCATCGGCAGCTATCGCTTCTATGATGCGGACGACGGCTATTATGTCGAGTATGTCGCATACGACGGCAAGAAGGTGGTAGAATTGCCGGAGGCGGGGATTGTGTATCGTCCGACATCGACCAATGACATGCCCTCCGGCACATGGAACATGTCCTTCGGAAGCGACAAGGAACCGTTCACCTCGACCAAGGATGGCTATTCGCTCCAGTACGGACCCGATTCCACCGCTGCGAATCCCGTCCTCGTTCCTGTCGTCGTAGACGGACAGCATCCGTGGTTTGACCTCGGGGCGAGATCTGGCGCGTTCTCTTTCGCGCTTTATGCGGATATCGACGCTGTACCATCCAATACGCGCTCCGTTCTGGCGGAGTTCGGCAAAAATACGGGAATGAAGGCTGTTTTGTACCGCAACACCGACCTGGTCTCTCTCGCATGGTTCAACGGGAAGGACATCGTGGGCACGGCTTCGGTCCACGAGTATTCCGCCGGCTACCATCTCTATGTAGCCGTGTGCGATCCGTCGACCGGAAAGCTGACGCTCTACAAGGACGGCGTCTCTGCTGCCGTCCGCGGGAATGAGGGTGCGGTCGAATTGTCGAATGGCTTCCAGATCGGTTCCACGTTCCAGGGTCAGCCGGAAGGTTTCGGACGCGCCACTGGCATGGCGGTAGCCGGTTTCTGGGGCTGGGATGCGGCGCTTTCGGCGGAACAGATCGCCCATCTCGCCGGGCAGAATCCCGCGAAGACAGGCGTGGCGTTGAATGCCGGCTCGGAGGTTTCCGTGAACGCAAGAGTCGTCGTGGACGGACCTGTCGACGTCATTGCATCCGGATCTCTCGTGGACGGACTCGTCGTCGTCACGAACAGCGCCTCCGGAACGTTCACGCTTGAAGGCGGCACGGCGTTCACTGTGAACGGTACTGCTCTCGCGGACTACACGCTCACGACGAATGCGAACGCGACGGCGATAGTTCTTGCCGCGACCGCAATCGAGCTCAACATAAACCTTGAAGGGGAGACGCCTTCTAAGCTGACAGTGCCTGCGGGGACGATCGAGCTTCTCGCCGCGGCCGGCGCTGTTCAGAAGACGGAGCTCAACAATGTCGACTTGAACGGCCTCAGGAAGTGGCAGAACGCGATGCTGGGCCTTCGCAGCGAGCAGAAGACCGAGCCTGAGGACTTTCGTGTCACGATAACGATGGTGAACGGAAAGCCCAAGCCCGAGTCGAACGCGAGCGCGCTCTCGGCTCTCTCCCTCGACAATCCCGAGGTTACGGTTGAGACGGGAGCGATCAAGGCGACGGCCACATTGCAGCAATGCGACTCTCTTTCCCCGAGTCCCGCGTGGGGGAATGCGTCGTCTGCTGGGTCCGCGTCCGCCCGATTCTACCGCATTCGTGTCAGTTTCGGCACGGAGTGACGCCTCGGCGCTTTACACGGCCCCGGGCGATATGGTATAATTCTCCCGATGTTTGCATTGGTAAACTTTGGCGCCAAGCGTGAAAGAATGCGGCGGATTCTCTCCGCTGCCGCTGCTGTTTGCCTTCTTGCGTTCCAGGCGTTTTCCGCCGCTGTCGTGGTGCATGAAGCAGACCACGATTGCTGCGGAGACGGATGCCAGTCCTGCATGCAGATTCAGCAGGGCGTCGCGAATCTTCACTTGACAGGCGATGGCTCCCCCCAAGAGCGCATCTCCATATCGCCGCCGGTCGCAGAGAGACCGGCAACAGTTCCATATGCCGCGGGGCTTGTCCACGAGACGCCCGTGACGCTGAAGGTTCGAATGGATGAATGAGTCTGGTGCATCGCTCCAGGAAATTACAACTCATAAAATCCACAACGAACCGAAAATGAATACATTGCCATTGATTCTCGCCGCCGCATTGTCGACGGCAAAACCCGTCACTGTCGTAACGACGACATTCCCCATTTACGATTGGACGCGCGAAGCGATAGGAGATTCGACAAACCGTGTCGAATTGGTGCTGTTGCAGAAAAGCGGCGCCGATCTGCACAACTATACGCCGACTGCTGCGGACCTGCGCACGATTTCCGAATGCGACCTGTTCATCTACAACGGAGGCGAATCCGACGGATGGACTTCGCGCGCTCTCGCGCAGAAGGCGAATCCAAAGCGCCGTGAACTTAGTCTTCTCGCGGCTCTCGGCGATGCCGTGAAGGACGAGGAGATACGCGAGGAGATGGAGCATCACCATCATGACGGGCACGAAGAGCATGATGAACACTGCGGCCATGACGAGCATGATGAACACCATCACCATCACGATCATGCCGGCATCGTGAAGGAGAAGGACGAGCATGTCTGGCTCTCGCTGCGCCATGCAAAGGCGCTGGTCGGCTCCATCGCCGACTCCCTCGGCGATGTCGACCCCGCCAATGCAGCTGCCTATAGCAAAAACGCCCGCGCCTACACTGAGCGGCTCGCAGCTCTGGACAGAGAATATTCCGACGCAGTGGCGCATTCCAGGCGGAGGACTATTCTTGTGGCGGACCGATTCCCGTTCCGCTATCTGACCGATGACTACGGCCTCGAATGGCATGCCGCGTTCACAGGATGCTCCGCCGAAAGCGAGGCTAGCTTCAAGACGATAATGACCCTCGCCAAGAAGGTCAACAATCTCGGCCTTCCCGTAATCCTGACGATGGAGGGCGCCAATCACAAGATAGCCGAAACGGTGAGGCGCACCACCCGGCGCAAAAACCAGCGCATCCTCTCGCTCGATTCGATGCAGTCCGTTACCGTCGACAGGGCGGAGCGGGAGCATTACATCGACGTGATGAGACGCAATCTCAAGGTCCTCAAGCAGGCGCTCAATTGAAAGGATTGCGTTAAGTGAACCTGATAGACTGCCGGTCGCTCGTGATCGGCTACAGGTCGCATTCCGGCATCCCCTGCCCCGACTTCACCGTCGGGGAGGGGGATTTCCTTGCGGTCGAGGGACCCAACGGATGCGGCAAAACGACGCTTCTGAAGACTGTTGCAGGACTTATGAGGCCGATTTCGGGAGAGATCGGAGTCCATGATTCCCTCGGCACGGGCGGGATCGGCTACCTTCCTCAGATGAAGGCTCTGCAGATGGACTTTCCTGCGAAAGTTCGCGAGGTCGTCCTCTCCGGTTGCCAGTCGCTGCGTGGATGGCGCCCGTTCTACACTCCGTCGGAACGCAGGATGGCCCGAAAGGCACTGGAGCGTTTTGGCGCTGAAGGCCTGGCGGAGCGTCCGTTCCGCGATCTTTCCGGCGGGCAGCGTCAGAGAGTTCTGCTTGCACGCGCGCTTTGCGCACCGCGCAAGATGCTTCTTTTGGACGAACCATCTACAGGACTCGACCCTGCGGCCTCTGCGGATCTCCACTCCTTGCTTTCTGAATTGACTGGTGAGGGCCTTGCCGTGATGATGGTTACCCACGACGTCGCCGCCGCAGGCAAATGCGCGACAAAAGTGCTGACGCTCGGTTCGTCGGCCTCGTTCGAAAGGACCGTCCGCCATGATTGAGGAACTGATCGAATATCTCGAGTATCCGTTTGTCGTTAACGCCCTTGCCGCCGGAGTCCTGATCTCGATGTGCGCCGCGCTGATAGGCGTTCCGCTCGTGCTGAAGCGTCTTTCGTTCGCAGGCGACGGACTCTCCCACGTGGCATTCGGCGCGATGGCTGTCGCCGGTGCTTTGAATTTTTCGGATTCCCTCCCTCTCATGCTTGGCGTTACAGTCGCGAGTTCGCTTATGATATTCTTCACGGGAAGGGGCGGACGCTCGGCCAGCGGGGATGCGATTCTTGCGATGCTGTCGGTCGCCGCGATGGCTGCTGGATATCTCATAATGAATCTCCATCCTTCGTCGTCAAACATATCGGGTGACGTGTGCACGACGCTGTTCGGGTCGATATCTATTCTTACGCTGACGGATGAAGACATGCGTCTTTGCGCAGGGCTTTCCGTAGCTGTCGCGGGGACGTGGTGTCTGCTCTACAACAGGCTTTTCGACACCGTCTTCGACGAAGATTTCGCGCGTGCCTCAGGTACGAACACTACATTTGTGAATGCGTTCGCAGCTGTTGTGATCGCTGTAGTCATCGTAATCTCCATGCGTCTGGTCGGGACGCTTCTCGTTTCGGCGCTGCTGGTTTTCCCGGCCGTCTCTGCGATGCGGGTCGTCCGGTCCTACAGGGCGGTCACGCTTCTTTCCGCCCTCATCGGCACGGTCTGCACCGTGGCGGGAATATTGGCGGCGATACTGTTCGAGACGCCGGTTGGCGCTACGATAGTGGCGGCCAATGCGGTAGCTTTTGCGTTTTTCTTCACTGTGGGGCTTGTCTTGCCATGAACCGCTTTCCGTTTATCGGGAGAATCCTTGCCGCGACGGCGATCGCCGCCGCCTTCGCCGCGATTCTGTGGTTCGCTTTTCCGCACGGTGCGCAGTCTCCGGCGATCCGCAACGCAAGGCCCGGAGCGACGACTCCGGTCGATTACGACTTGACGCGTATGAACTCCCAGATGCGCGCGGGCATGGCCTACCGTCTGCTCGCCCTGCCGTCCGAACTGGAAGGCAAGACGTTCCGGATATCCGGAACGTTTCTTGTTGCGAAGGACGAGGATGGCGGAGCCGACCATCTAGGATGCCTGATCGAGGTTCCGGCTCCATGCGCCTGCTGTGCGCAATCGGGAGTCGTGGAATTCGTGCGCAAGGAGGGCGTCCTTCCGCAAGTGGAGGATTTCATCGTCCTTTCCGGACGTCTCAAGATGTGCGAATCGGGCAACGAACGGCGCAGCCTCGTCATCCCGAAGCTCGTCGATGCCGTGATAGAGTAGCGCTCCGGTTCAGACTGGGATTTGCGGAAGAAGCGTCGCGTGATGGCAGGTTCACCCATTAGGGGGTTTTTAGCGTCGGTGGAATTTGATATAATACCGGCATGAACTTTAAAATCTTCGTTCTCGCGGCGTTTTCCGCCGGTTGCGCGCTCGGCGCGAATTACAGAAACCCGATTCTCGCCATGGATTTTTCCGATCCTGACGTCTGCAGGGGCGGCGACGGAAAATTCTACATGACCGCTTCCAGCTTCGGCGGCCTTCCGGGGTTGCCCATACTCGTCTCGGAAGATCTCGTCAACTGGGAGTATGCCGGCTACGCCCTCGAGAAGCACCCGTTCGACACGAGAAATCCCGAGCACGGAAACGCCGTGTGGGCTCCGTCGATTCGCTACCGCGCTGATAAGGGCGAGTACGTGATCTACTGGGGCGATCCGGATAGGGGCGCCTATCGCGTAAGCGCAAAGAATCCCTCCGGACCCTGGAGCGAGCCACGTCTTGTAGTCCCGGGGAGGGGGCTTATCGACACGTGCCCCCTCTATGATGACGACGGCCGGATATACCTCGTGAACGCCTGGGCGAACAGCAGGGCCGGGATGAATTCCGTCCTGACCGTCCGCGAGCTCGACAAGGACGAGACGAAGGCGATCTCCGATCCGGTAATCGTCTATGACGGCGTCCCGGACGGAAATTTCACCGCCGAGGGCCCGAAGTTCTACAAGAAGGACGGCGAGTATTGGATTTTCTTCCCTGCGGGCGGAGTCGGCGAAGGCTGGCAGGTCGCAGCCCGCGGCAAGACGCCGTATGGTCCGTATGAAGTGAAGACGGTGATGGCTAAAGGCTCCACCTCGATAAACGGACCTCACCAGGGAGGATGGATAGACGACTGGTTTGTCCATTTCTCCGATCGTGGACCCTACGGACGGATCGTCTATCTAGAGCCTCTTGAGTGGCGCGCCGATGGATGGCCTGTCATCGGATCCGATCCCGATGGCGACGGATGCGGAGAGCCTGTCGAGGAGTGGGAGATGCCGAAGCTCGGGACCGTCGGCGGGCAGAAGGTCTATCCGCGCCTCTCCGACGAATTCAGCGGCAGACCCGGCCTGCAGTGGCAGTGGCTGGGCAAGAGCCGCGATTTCCCGGGCTACGCCAAGGCGGACGGCAAATACCGGCTCTACACGACTTCGGTGGTCGGCAAGCACCCCTCCAAACGCGTGCTGGACGACGATTCATGGACCGGCAATCTCTGGAATACGCCAAATCTCATGGTGCAGAAATTCCCGGGCTTTGCCTTCAGCGCCGAGATGAAGGCCCAGATCGACGCCAAGGAGGACGGCGAGGAGTGCGGACTGATCGTGCAGGGCCGCTCCTATGCGAGGCTCGGCCTCCGCTACACCGGCGACAAATCGTTCCAGATCGTCTATACGGAATGCATGGACGCGGATAAAGGCAGCCACGACAAGACGGAGATTCTCGGAAAAGTTCCCGCCGGCGTGATTTCCGCAGGGATCCGCAGCGTGAATTTCAAGGATGTTTGGCTCGGCGTGGACGTCTCTCCCGGCGCGCAGTGCTCCTTCCGGTATTCGTTCGACGGAAAGTCCTGGACGCGGCTCGGGAAGAACTTCACTGCGCGCGAAGGCAAATGGATCGGTGCGACGGTCGGCATATACGCCGTCGAGGGCCACGTCACCAAGGACAAGGGTTGGATAGACGTGGACTGGTTCAGGGTGGAAAGAAACGGAAAATAGCCCGAAAGGGGGATTTGCCGGTCCGGGCGAAAGTGCTATAATTAGGCCGTATGCACCTCTAGAGTTTTCAACCAAAGGAGAATCGTCATGATCAACATGCCCGAAATCAAGCTCGGCGTCGTCGGCGTGAGCCGCGATTGCTTTCCGATAGCCCTTACGCGCGCACGCCTCGCCTCGCTGATGGCTGAAGTGAAAAAGGCCAAACTGAAGAACGTCGTCGACTGCCCCGTAATAATCGAGAACGAGACCGACGCTCTCAAGGCCCTCGCATGGACCAGGGAGAACGGCGTGAACGCCGTATGCATGTTCCTGGGGAATTTCGGCCCGGAGGGCCCGACCACGCTCTTCGTCGAGAAGTCCGGCCTTCCCGCCATGGTTCTCGCCGCCAAGGAGGAGAACCGCAAGGGCCTCGCCTCCGACCGCGGCGACGCGCTCTGCGGAGTTTTGAACTTCTCCTACAACGTCGGCCTTCGCCGGCTTAAAGTCTACATCCCCGAATTCCCCAACGTCTCCCCGAAGGAGGCGGTCAAGGAGCTCGCCCGCTTCACGAAGATCGCGCGCGTTGTCGACGGACTCAGAAACCTCAAGGTCTTCGGCTTCGGCCCGAGACCGGAGGACTTCTTCGCCTGCAACGCTCCCATCCAGCCGCTCTTCGATCTAGGCGTAAACGTGCAAGAGAATTCAGAGCTCGACCTTCGCGTCCAGTTCGAGAAGGTCGCCTCGAGGAAGTCCGAGATAGACGCGATCGCGGCTGACATGAAGAAGGAGCTCGGCAAGCGCAACACTTATCCCGAGGTCATCCCCCAGCTCGCCCAGTTCGAGCTCGCGCTCGTGGATTGGTACGAGAACAGGAGGGGCGCCGCCAAATACGCCGTCTTCGCCGACAAGTGCTGGCCGGCGTTCCAGCCCGTGTTCAAGTTCGAACCTTGCTACGTCAACTCGCGCCTCGCGGGACGCGGAATCCCCGTCGCCTGCGAAGTCGACCTCTACGGAGCGGTCTCCGAGTACATGCTCCAATGCGCGACCGGCATGCCCGCGACACTGCTCGACATCAACAATTCCGTCCCCGATGACGTGCTCCCGAAGGGTGCGAAGCTCTTCGGCGCCGCCAAGCGAGACCTCTTCATGGGCTTCCACTGCGGCAACACGTGCGGCGCGTGCATGAAGAGCTGCGCCATCAAGTATCAGCTCATCCAGGCCCGCCTGATGGGCAAGGACATCACGAAGGGCACCTTGGAAGGCCAGATCAAGCCCGGCGAGACGACCATGTTCCGACTCCAGTCCAATTCCGACGCGAAACTCGTCAGCTACCTCGCCGAGGGCCGCTTCCTGGATGTCGATCCCTGCTCCTTCGGCTCGATCGGCATAGTTGCGATTCCGGAGTTCGCCCGCTTCTACCGCCACGTCCTTGTCCAGAAACGCTTCCCCCACCACGGCGCCTTCGGCTTCGCGAATTGCGGCGCGGTGCTTTTCGAGGCGCTAAAGCTTCTCGGCGTTGCGGACGTGAACACTCCGAAGCCCGCCGGATGCCTCTATCCTTCCGAGAATCCATTCGCCGTCTGAACGCCATGCATACCCTCGGCATCGATTCTTCGACCCAGAGCATGAAAGCTCTCGTGTGGGACGCCGGCGCGAAGAGGGTCGTGAAGACCGTCTCCGTGAATTTCGGACGCGACCTCCCTGAATTCAATTCGCCCGACGGCTTTCTCCCGAACGCCGATCCTCTCGTGAGGCGGGCGAATCCTCTCATGTGGCTCAAGGCGCTCGATATGGTGCTGGAGAAGCTGCAGAAGGAATTCGACACGTCGAAGATCGATGCCGTAGGCGGCGACGGACAGCAGCACGGCAGCGTTTGCCTCGGCGCAGGCTGGACGCCTGCGCTCGGGATGCTGAATGGCGAATCGCGGACGGTGAATGGCGGTAGCGGGCTCGCTGGGACGTTCAAGTACGCGTTCTCCCGCAAAGAGTCGCCCATATGGATGGATTCGTCCACTTCGAAAGAGGTGGCCGAACTCGACGCGAAGTTCGGCGACTCGATGAGAAGGCGAACCGGTTCGCCGGCAATCGAACGCTTTACGGGCCCGCAGCTGATGAAGTTCGCGAAAGACGACCCCGTTGGATGGGCCGACACCTCAAGGGTACACCTCGTAAGCTCGTTCCTGTGCTCCATCCTCGCTGGCCAAGACGCCCCCGTCGATACTGGAGACGGAGCGGGAATGAATCTGCTCAATCTCGAGACGCTCGATTGGGATTCTGAAATCTGCGCTTTCACGGCCCCCGGTCTCCCCGGAAAGCTTCCCTCCGTCGCAAGGCCCGGGGGGAGGACTTCTCTGAAACTTGCGCCGTATTTCGCAAAATACGGTCTCAGGCCGGGGATCCCCGTTGCGCCTTTCACGGGCGACAATCCCGCTTCGCTTGTGGGCACCGGTGCGGACGCTCCGGGCGTCGCCGTAATCTCCCTCGGAACGAGCGACACGTTTTTTGCCGCGATGAAGGAATTCAGAACCGATCCCGGCGGATGCGGACACGTCTTCGGCAATCCTTCGGGCGGCTTCATGTCTCTGGCCTGCTTCAAAAACGGCTCCCTCGCCAGGGAGAAAGTGCGCGCCATGGTCGGTTGCGACTATGCCTTTTTCGACGAGGGCGCTTTCGATGAGGCGAAGGCTTTCAAAGGAAGGGCATTCCCGTACTTCGAAGAGGAGATAACTCCAAAGCATGCGCCAAGCGGCATCGAGGCGGATTTCGCCTGGACGGATGCCGGCGCCGCGGAGAAGGTCGTCTCTGTCATACGCGGTCAGGTGCTCAATATGTATGAACGGACTCGCTGGATCGGCTCCTTCGACACGATTCGCGTGACCGGCGGCGCCTCCCGCTCAAGGGGAATCCGCGAGACGGTTGCCGACGTTTTTGGAGCCAAGGTCGAGACTCTCGACATACCTGACTCCGCAGCTCTCGGCGGCGCAAAACTCGCAGCATCCTGTTGCGCCGTCTGAGATTCCTTCCGTTCCTGTTTGACATCCTTCCGCAAATATGGTATCATTCCTTCCGTTGTGAGTGCGGAAGCATATAAGACCGTGGCTGAGATTGCGGAAGGATGGGGCGTGTCTACGCGCCGTGTCCGCGATTTCTGTGCCAGCGGAAGGATTGAAGGAGCGATTCAGGATGGACGCAGCTGGCTTATTCCTGCCGGGGCGGCCAAACCTGCCGACGCGCGTACACGCAATTCCCCCGAGGGTGACTCCAATGGGAAGTTCGCAGCTGCGCCCAAGGAATTGCGCAATGATTTGGAGGAAATCATGCAGAAACAGGAAATTACCGTGAAGAGCCGGACGATGATGAGCTATTGTCCGGACATCAAAGTCGTCGATTGCACCATGCGTGACGGCGGTCTTGTCAACAACTTCGGCTTCACAGACGAATTCGTCCGCGACCTTTACAAGGCCAATGTCGCCGCCGGCGTAGACTATATGGAGATAGGCTACCGTGCTTCGAAGAACATGTTCGATCCGAAGGAGTTCGGCAAGTGGAAGTTTTCTGACGAAGAGGACATCCGTGCGATAGTCGGCGAGAACAAGACGGGTCTCAAGCTTTCGATCATGGCGGATGCCGGACGATGCGACTACAAGACGGACATCCTTCCGAAGAAGGACTCTGTCATCGACATGGTCCGCGTCGCCTGCTATGTGCATCAGATTCCGCTCGCCATCGACATGATAGAGGATGCGAAGGCGAAGGGGTATGAGGTGACGTGCAACATAATGGCGGTATCGAAGGTCTCCGGCGGAGATCTCGACGCCGCGCTCAAGATGGTGTCCGCGTCGCCTGCGGATGTCCTTTACCTCGTCGATTCTTTCGGCAATTTCTATCCGGAGAACATAGCCGCGATGTCCAAGAAGTATTTGGAGGCGATGGACGGGAAGGATGCCGGCTTCCACGGACACAACAACCAGCAGCTCGCGTTTGCGAACACGATCGAGGCGTGCAGGCGGGGCGTGAACTATCTTGATGCGACGGTCAACGGCATGGGGCGCGGTGCGGGGAACTGCTACACGGAGATGCTGCTCAGCTTTCTCAAGAATCCGAAATACGCGGAGCGCCCGATCCTCGACATGGTGGCGAAGCATCTTCTGCCGATGCGGGCGGCCGGTTTGAGGTGGGGTTATGACGTGCCGTATCTGCTTACGGGCATCCTCAACAGCCATCCTTCCAGCGCGATCAAGTTCATCAAGGAAGGCCGGACGGACTATTCGCGCTTCCTTTCCGAGCTTGAGGAGATGATCTAAGGCCAAAATCATCGCCGGCGGCGATACAGTCACATACACCGTTCTCGCCTCCGCCTCCGGCACCGGCCCCGCCGACGGATTCGGCAACCGTGTGGACGGCTCCAGCGCCAATGACGGGGCGTTCGACCAGATCACCCCTCTGCCGTTGAACGCAAAGATCGTGGACGGCCATGCGGTGGTGGAGTGCAGTTACGAATACATCGCAGAGACCAAGGGCATTTCCAAGGAAGTCTTGAGCAATGCGCCCGCAGCGTTCTTCAAGCCGATGATAACGCCGACCCCATAGGGGGAACGAAATGCGGGGAACGCCTGGAGCATGTCCGGAAGTTTGAAGGCTTGCCGGCGCTGGAACCAGGAGAAGATGTCGCCGTTTCCGGAATACAGGTCAAAGGCCTGGATCGCCTGCGATTGCGGGAGGTCCGGCATGGTCCGCATTTTTCTGCGCCGGGATCCGGAAAATATGCTATAATACACCTGTAGGCCGTAATGCAAAGGAAAGGGCACACAAAAGATGAAGTTTGAATCTGTACCGTTGTCGGTTGTCTTTGCCGTAATGGCGTCAGTCGCTTTCGGAGATTCGGACGGGGGCGACGGTTCTGCGGCGGAGGAAAAGATTGCGAAGGTAAGAACGTGGAACGTTGCGGCAAGAGGCAACGGGTTGGCTATTAGTGTGGAGGGGCTTCGGCGCCCTGCCATATCCCAGGCGACCGAGGGTGCGCTTGAGATCCCGGCTTCCGGCAATGGCTTGCCGATAACGGAAGTGGGGCCGGGGGCGTTTGGAGGGCTGGAAGGCCTTACCAAAGTGACGATACCCGATGGAGTGTCCAAAATCGGCGATTCTTCATTCTCATGCTGCAGCTCGCTCAAAAGCGTGACCATGCCTTCAAGCGTTTCCGGGATCGGCAAAAGCGCTTTTGCGTTTTGCGGCAATCTGTCCCGCGTCGTCATACCTTCAGGCGTGACGGTGGCCGATGATGGATTGTTCGCGTTCTGCACCGGATTGAAAGATGTGGTTCTGCCGCAAGGTTTGACAAGAATCGGATGCGGCGCATTTTGCGGTTGCGGATCGCTGAAAACCGTGAACATACCCGAAGGCGTGACGGAGATAGGAGATTACGCATTCTGCGGGTGCCATGCTTTGACGACGGTCGCGATTCCGTCCAGCGTGGCGAAGATCGGCAGTTTTGCCTTTTCCGATTGCGAAAACCTGAAATCGGTCACAGTGCCGAAAGGATTCGGGGATGGCGGCGGGGTGAAGATCGGCAATGGCGCTTTCCCCGCAGGATGCAAGGTGACGGAGCGGTAACGCCGATGAAGACATGGTGTGCGGAAAGGAAAATGGTATGGATGGTCTGAATGTGAATGATGACGTGACGATGCCTGGCGCCCGGTCGCCTCTTCTTGCCGGACGCTACCGCGTCGTCAAACAGCTCGGGGCTGGCGGCATGGGGTCGGTATGGCTTGCGGAAGACACGCAGCTTGACGGAAAGCTCTTTGCCGTCAAGATGCTTCCTTCCATACTTGTCTCGGACAGGCGAGCCTACGCACAGCTCAAGCGCGAGGCGCTTCTCTCCATGAAGCTCTCCCATCCGAACATCGTCGCCCTGCGTGGATTCGAGGAGAACGGCGGCAATCCGTTCCTTGTCATGGATTATGTGGACGGATGGACTTTGAATGATTTCCTTGCCGAAAACGGGAGGCTTCAGGAGAGCGACACCATCTCGCTCCTGAAGCCCGTGGCGGAGGCCCTTGACTACGCCCACAGCATGGGGGTCGTCCATCGCGACATAAAGCCGGCGAACATAATGATAGACGGCAATCTGCACCCGTACATCCTCGACTTCGGCGTCGCCCGCGAGATGCAGGAGACGATGACGCGCGTCACTGGCAAGATGTCTTCCGGCACGCTTATGTACATGAGCCCCGAGCAATTGCGCGGATCCGCCCCGGGGCCCGGGCAGGACGTATACAGTTTCGCCGCAATGGTCTACGAATGCCTCAACGGAAATCCGCCTTTTTTCCGGGGCGCCATCGAGGATCAGATCAAGAACGAGTCCCCCGCGCCGCTCGGGCCCGACATCGCGATCGGCGCGTCCGTCCTTGCGGGTCTCGCCAAGACGCCCGAGAGCCGGCCCGCCACATGCCTGGAGGTTATCGAGGGCGCCGCTGTCCAGAATCCCTCTTTCACGGCCCCGCCGCAGCCTGCTCCCGCCCCGGTCCCCCGCGCCCCCGCTCCCCCCTCCGGTCAGCCGGTCGATTTCTCTGAAATCGGCAAGCGCGTCGGGAACGGCATCGCGACCGTCGCCGCCGATGCGACGGCGTTTTCCTTCGGATTCGCCGCAACTCTCATACGCAGAATCATGGGCGGACCGGAAGAGGAGCCGATGACGTGCAAAGTCGCCCGCGCCATCATGTCGCTCTACGGCGTTTTGCTGATGGCCGGCCTTGGATGGGGCTTCATCTATGAGTTGGCGTACGGAAGAAACAACGACAATTTCTTTAGCCTATCGCTGGCGATTGCGATATTGGGACTTGTTAACGGCGCCACCTTTGTTGCGGCGGCAAAAATCAAAGAGCGGAAGGTCTGGCCGCGCTGGCTTTGGGTCGGAATATCGGTGCTGTTTGTGTTTTCATTGATCAACGAGATCGGATCATCTAGAGCGCCGTTGTACTCGTTGTTCGCAATGCTGTTTCCGTGTATTCCGACGGTGCTGCTTTTCCGCAAGTCCAGCAACGATTGGTTCAAGGGGACCCCAGCGGTGGAGTAGGAGTGGTGGAGTCATGAACCGCATCGTCCCTCTTCTCGCAGGGTGCATTGTCGGTGCAGAGTCCGTCAATGCAGCGCCTGCAGGAAGAGACGGGACATGGTGCGTAGCAGGGCATGTCGCCCGGCATCATCGCCGGGCCTCTTGAGCGGTGATCGGCGTCGCCCGGCGGCGCTCGGGTTTGCTTTTCGCCTTTTCCATCTCAGTCCTCCTCTCCTTCGGCGGTGAGTCGTTCGGCCATGGCGACTTCATCCTCGACCTTGTCGAGGTCTGCGAGCTTGCTCACCGTCAGGCTTGCGGTCGGCGTCTTCGCGACGGCGAGCTT
>JAILJX010000021.1 GCA_024694365.1 Kiritimatiellia bacterium | reverse complement strand
GACAAATCGGCGTGAAATTGACGTGCGGTCGTTATGCCGGATCGGCTGGTCGCTGCTCGTGTAAGACCGTGGGCGAAATCGTGTAAGACCGTGGTCAAAAGTCTGTAAGACCGTGGACGAAATCGTGTAAGACCGTGGGCGAAATTTCCGGCGACCGCGGAGGAAGTTCTCTGCCTTGGCGCGGGAAGTGAATTTTGCCCCGACGGTTGGCAAAATGGGCTCCGCACAAGCCAACCTTAATGCGCAATCACCTCCCACGACCAGCGTAAACTTTGTGCAATTTCGGACTAACTTTAACATTGCCCTGGAGTTTGCCCGTTTTTTGAAGGCAGAATGAGGTTTCGCCCAATGTTTATGCGGTGAGGTGATTTTGGGAAGTGTATTTTGCGCGGCAGAAGGCGTGGCGGCTATCCGTCGTCGAGGTCGGGCGGTTCCGCAAAGCCGGGCAGGTGCCGGGACAGGTCTACCTTCCCGGTGCGCGGGACGATGCGGGCGATGCTCCGTGCGAGCCTTCCGGAGGCGGAGAATGCGCGTTTAAGGCCCGACGTGATTGCGTATGCGCCGAACTGCGGCACTTCGTTCGGCCGCTTGTTCAAGTAGGCGAGATGTTCCGCAAGGACCTGTCGTTTCAAGAGCCGTCCGATCCACACCGTGGCGAAGCAGGCGCGCGCGAGGACGAGCGAGGCCATGTTGCGTATGGCGTTGCAGCTGTGCACCCGGATGTTCTCGAAGCCGTACTCCTGCTTGATGAACCTGACGGTCTCCTCGATCCGCTCGTGCAGGCCGCGGCGACGCACCCGTGGCAACCGTTGACGATGACGTCGCGACCTTCCTTTGAAGACCGGCTTGCGTCCCTGACGCGCGTGAGGTGTTCCATCTTGCAGGCGTACTCCTTGCGCATCTCCGTCGGGTCGGCGCGACGTCGTCGTCCATGGCGCGAACTGTGGACGAAAGCTCCGTGTCGCCGGAGGTCTGGATCCCGTAGGTCGACTCTCGGACGAGCCCTGCCTTAGGCTTCGAGAAATGGGTGAAAACTTTACCCAAAAAATTGTCGTGCTGCTCTTTCGCTTTCGCGGCGATTATGGTATCGTTCATGTCGCGGCGCCTCCTCCTTGGTCTTGTTTTGCACTCGGTGGCATACCGAAAACCGGCGGGGAGGTGCCGCTTTTTGCGCCTTCAACGCGCGGCAATCTACCTCGCCTCGCCGGAAACCGGAAAATGGGTAGACTCCAGGTGAAGTTTCGGGTGACATTGTCCGCGTCTTGTGATATAATGATTGGCAGAAACAACAGGGGGGTATCGTGCAACCCGTTGTCAAAATCAAAACCAACCAAAAAGAAAGGGAAGGGAACACAATGAAAAAACCGATCATGCTTGGCGGTCTCGCCGCTGTCGCTCTCGCGGTCACCGGATGCAAGACGACGCTTGACGATCGTTGGACGAGCAACCTTTCCACGACGCTGGCGCCCGCCTGCTTCAAGCCGAAGTACGAGGTCATGAAGGACAGGGGCATCGTCAAGGGGACCGCCACGGAGTCCTGGTGGTTCTGGTTCATCAGCAAAGAGGCTCCGGACACGTTCACCCATGAGCGCAACGGATTCGCGAGCATCGTGCCGACGGTCGCCGACGCGGCGCTCAACAACGCCTGCGCATCGGTGGGCGCGCAGATTCTCCTCGCCCCGCGCTACACGGTCACGAAGGAGAAGGGGATACTCGGCTTCGACGGCCGCACGACAGTCACCGTCGAGGGAATCCCGGCCCGTCTCGTCGGTGCCGAGGAAGTCGAGTGCAAGCCCGCCTGCGATTGCGCGAAGTGACGCAAGACGGCAACGGCGGAAAGGGGCGGACGCGGAAGCGTCCGACCCGGCAACCTTGAAGGAGAGCGGAACATGAGCACGAAATGCAGATACTGCGGAAGCGCAAGCTACGGCGCGGGATGCATCCATTCGCCGACCCGCAAGCACGAGCACAGGGACGACGAGAAGCACTGCGAATGGTGCGGCTCGTCCGGCTACGGGGCCGGCTGCATACACAGCCCCACGCGCAAGCACAGGCACGGGCCGGGCGCCAACAAGTGCATTTGGTGCGGCTCGACGTCGAACGGAGCGGGCTGCATCCACAGTCCGACCGGACGGCACGAGAAATAGCTGCATGCGGGCCGCCTCCCCGGGCGTTCGGCGGGGAGACGGGCCGGAGGCGACCATGGCGGAAAGGACGGGAAAGGCGATATCCAGGATCGCGGCGCTCGCGCGGGGGCGCAAGCTTGCCGGATTTTCGATTTTTGCGGCGGGGATGCTTGCGATAGCCAAAAGCGGCGTTTTCCAGAGCGCTGCGGCCAGGCTCAGGAGAAAGCGCGACGGCGGACGTCTCGTGGAGGGATGCGACGTCGTCCCCGGGACGCCGCTTCTCGTCTCCCTCGCCCGCGGCATCGCGGAGCACAGCGGAGTGTATCTGGGCGAGAGCCGCGTCGCCGAGCTCTCGGGCGACGGATGCGTCCGCGTGGTCCCGCTCACGGTTTTCCTGAACGGCGACGCGGGCGCAGGCAACCTGCGCATGGGGACAAGGATCTTCGCCGCGTGCGACAGGGACGGGGCGAGGCCGCTCGGACAGGTTCGGGTGGCGGAGGAGGCGATGCGGTTCGCCGAAGAGATCGGGTCGATGAAATACAGCCTTTTCGGGAACAATTGCCACATGTTCACGGCCTCTTGCGTATGCGGCCGCCTTATGGAGAGGATGGGCGTGCGCGATTGGGTGAAGCGCGGCACGTTCTCCATAGACAGGCTGGAGGAGACCGTATCGCAGAGACTGAACGGCGGACGGTCCGTCGCCTGGCTTGGCGTGCGCGCGCCTTGCGATGGATTCCGCTATGTCCTTGCGGACGGCAAGGCGGAGCGTCTTGCGAAAGAGAGGCTCGGCCGAAGCTGACTTTGCCCTGGCGGGATGTACACGAACGCGCCGCGTTTTGGTATAATATACCGTCTATGGAGAAGCTGAAGGAAGTCAAGGGCGGCATATGCGCCGCCAAGGGATTCCGCGCGGCGGGAGTCGGCGCGGCGATAAAGTACGAAGGGCGCAACGACGTTGCGCTCGTCGTTGCGGACGCGCCCTGCACGGCGGCGGCGGTTTTCACGACGAACAAAGTCGCCGCCGCGCCCGTTCTCTACGACCGTGAAGCGGTGAAAGGCGGCAAAGTTCAGGCGATTCTTGCGAATTCCGGGTGCGCCAATGCGTGCACGGGCGCCAAGGGGCTTGCAGACGCGAAACTTTCGGCGCTGGTGACTGCCGGCGAGCTGGGCGTCAAGCCGGAGCACGTGCTCGTCGCCTCCACGGGCGTCATAGGCAGGCCTCTTCCCATGGACCGGCTTCTCGCCGGAATGAAGTCCGCCGCGGCGTCGCTCGGGCGCACGCCTGCACATGCGCTTGCGGCGGAGAAGGCCATAATGACGACCGACACGCGCCCGAAAGAGGCTGCATTCTCGGCGAAAATCGGCGGAAAGACCGTAACCGTCGGCGGAATGGCCAAAGGGTCCGGCATGATAGAGCCGAACATGGCCACGATGCTGGGCTTCGTCACGACAGACGCGGCGATCTCCCGCGCCATGCTCAAGAGGGCGCTGTCGCTGGCGCTCGCGAAAAGCTTCAACAGAGTCGTGGTCGACGGGGACGAGTCGACGAACGACTCCCTCTTCCTCCTGGCCTCCGGCGAGGCGGGGAACGCGCCCATAGTCAAGGCGGGGGCTGATTTCGACTCGTTTCTCGCGGCGCTCGAGGCGGTGTGCGTTTCGCTTGCGCGGCAGATGGCGACCGACGGCGAAGGCGCGACGAAATTCGTGACAGTGACGGTGAAGGGCGCGAAAAGCGCCAAAGACGCCGAGCGCGCCGCGAGGGCGATAGCGAAAAGTCCGCTCGCGAAGACGAGCTGGTTCGGCAAGGATCCAAACTGGGGACGCGTTCTCGCGGCCGTCGGATATTCCGGCGCGGACGTCGTCGATCTCGAGACGGAGGTGTTCTACGACAGGGTATGGGCCTTCCGCCGTGGGACGGTTGCGGACGCGGCGCAGCTCGAAAAGCTCGCCGCCGTGATGAAGAAAGACTCTTTCACCGTAACGGTAGACCTTCATCTCGGAAAGTTTGAAGATACGATCTACACATGCGACATCTCGCTCGATTACGTCCATATAAATGCGGACTACACCACTTGAAACGGTTTTAACGTTTTAAAAAGAAAGGAAAACACCAGACATGCGTCCATACCTATCACTCCTTTTCGCCGTTGCGGCGACATCTGCGGCATTTGCGGCTCCCGTCATCAGGATCGAGCGCGGCGGCAGCGTGGCGAAGCAGATAGCCTCCGTCGAAGTCTCGGGCGATCCCGCCTTCAGGCAGACGCTCGAGCGCAACCTCGTGCTCTCGGGCGCGTTTCAGCTGTCGGCGGATCCGTCGTCGGCGTCCATAAGGGTGACAGGCGCGTCCGGCGGGGAAATCGTCGTCGCCGGCGCAGGGAAGCGCCTTTCCATGAAATCACGCGCCGGCGATGCGAAGTCCGCCAGGAGCGAGGCGCGGAGGCTTTCGGACAAGATGTGCGAGACGTTCGCGGGGCAGAAGGGGTTCGCTTCCGACCGCTTGGCGTTCGTCGTGAAGAACGGACGCAGCGAGGAGCTTTGCTCGGGATATGCAGACGGCGGCGACATGCGCCAGCTCACGAAGGACGGCAAGGCGTCGATAGGTCCTAGGTGGAAAGACTCGGGCACGCTCTACTACACGGGATACCTTCGCGGGGCGCCGGAGATATACGAAATAGACGCCGTCTCCGGGGCTCGCCGCCTTATGTGGGGATTCGGGGGGCTTACGACAGGCGCGGCGGCCTCGCCACGCGACGGACGCGTCGCCATCATCCTCTCCAAGGCGTTCGGCAATCCCGAGCTTTGCGTCATCGATCCCGCGAACGGGACGTGGTCGCGGCTCACAAAGACGAAAACCGGCAACGAGGGCCAGCCCTGTTGGAGTCCGGACGGATCGAGCATCGCATACGTCTCGGACGAATCGCGCCGCCAGCACATATACATCATCGACCCCGCGACAAAGGCGAAGCGCCGCCTCACTTCCACGGGCAACAATGTGGATCCCGATTGGGGCCCGGACGGACGCATCGTCTACACTACGCGCCGCGGCGGACAGTCTCAGATAGCGGTCCTATCTCCGGCCGAGGACGACGCCACCGCCCAGCTCGTGACGCAGCCCGGCTCCTGGGAACATCCGACATGGACGCGCGACGGGCGTCACGTGATAGCCGAGCGCGACGGAGTCCTTTTCCTCGTCGACACTCTCCCAGACGGCGACGCGCCACGCAAGCTTTTCGGGGTGAAAGGGCGCTCCATCACGCCTACGATGAGCCGCTGAACCGGGAGGGTCCGCAATGAAAATCGATGTCGGATATGTCGCGGAGCTGGCGCGGCTGGAGCTTACGGACGATGAGAAGTCCGTCTTCCAGCCCCAGCTTGAGAACATTGTGAAATATGTGGAGAAAATATCGTCGGTGGACGTATCGGGCGTCGAGCCGATGATGCACGGGCGCCCGCTGGTCAACGCCTTCCGTGAGGATGCCGTGAGGCCCTCGCTGGATCGCGAGAAGGCGCTTGCCAACGCCCCGGCGAGAGTCGGCGACGAATTCCTTCTCCCAAAAATCGTGGAAGGGGCCGAATCATGAGCGAAATCATGGGACTTGGCATCGCGGGCGCGCGCGAACTGCTGGCGAAGGGCGAAGCGACGGCGACGGATCTCGTGAAGGCCGTGGCGAAGCGCGTGGCGGAGAGGAATGCGGAGGTGGGCGCATACCTTACGTTCGACGAAGAAGGGGCGCTGAAGCTGGCGGCGGAGAATCCGAAGGCCGTGCCGATCGCGATAAAGGACCTCATAAACGTGGAGGGACAGCCCTGCACGTGCGGGTCAAAGATACTCGAGGGCTACGTCTCGCCGTACGACGCGACGGTCGTGAAGAATCTCAAGGCCAACGGTTTCATCCCCTGCGGACGCGTCAACATGGACGAATTCGCGATGGGGTCGTCGACCGAGAACTCGGCTCTCGGCGTGACTCGCAATCCGTACGACCTGACGCGCGTTCCCGGCGGCTCTTCCGGCGGAAGCGCCGCGGCTGTCGGCGGAAACCTCTGCTTCGCGGCGCTGGGGACCGACACGGGAGGGTCCATACGCCAGCCCGCGAGCTTCTGCAACTGCGTAGGCGTCAAGCCGAGCTACGGACGCGTCTCGCGCTACGGGGTGACGGCGTTCGCGAGTTCGCTCGACCAGGTAGGGCCCATGACCAAGGACGTGACCGACGCGGCCATACTGCTCGGGGCTCTCGCCGGGCACGACGAGATGGACGGCACCACGCCGGAAGATCCCGTCCCGGACTACGCGGCGGCGCTGGAGGGGGCGTCTTTGAAGGGCGTGAAACTCGGGCTTCCCAAGGAGTATTTCGAAATTTCAGGGCTCGATCCCGAGGTCAGGCGCATAACGGACGAAGCGGTCGCGAAATGCCAGGCCGCCGGGGCGGAGATCGTCCCCGTCTCGCTGCCACACACCGAATATGCGATGGCGGTGTACTACATCATCGCGCCGGCCGAGGCGAGCGCCAACCTCGCGAGATTCGACGGAGTCAGGTATGGCCACCGCAGCGCTCAGGCGAAGGACGTCTATTCGCTTTACGTGAAGTCGCGCGCAGAGGGGTTCGGTCCGGAAGTCAAGCGGCGTATCATCATGGGGACGTACGTCCTCTCAAGCGGCTACTACGATGCATACTACGGCCGTGCGCAGAAGGTGAGGACTCTCGTCAAGCGAGACTTCGACGAGGCGTTCTCCAAGGTCGATGCGCTTCTCACGCCGTGCGCGCCTACGCCTGCGTTCAGGCTCGGCGAGCTGCAGGATCCGCTGACGATGTACCTGAACGATCTGTTCACCATCCCGTCGTCCCTCGCGGGCGTATGCGCCGCGTCGGTCCCTGCGGGATTCACGCGCGGGACGAATCTTCCCGTCGGCGTGCAGTTCATATGCGGCGGCTTCGAGGAGTCGAAGCTGCTCAGGGTTTGCAAGGCATACGAGGAGGTCAATTCATGAAGGCGGTGATGGAGACTACGATGGGCACGGTGACTTTGGAGCTTGATGCGGAAAAGGCCCCTGCGACCGTGGAGAATTTCGCGCAGTACGCCAAGGCCGGACATTACGACGGCACCATATTCCATCGCGTGATAGACGGGTTCATGATCCAGGGCGGAGGCTTCACCAAGTCCATGGATCAGAAACCGACGCGCGATCCAATACGCAACGAGGCCATGAACGGGCTCAAGAACTCGCGCGGCACGATAGCCATGGCCCGCACGATGGTCGTGGATTCTGCGACGAGCCAGTTTTTCATCAATCTCGTCGACAACGACTTTCTCGACTTCTCCAATCCGACTCCCCAGGGATTCGGGTATGCGGTTTTCGGGCGAGTGACCGACGGGATGGACGTGGTGGACGCGATAGCCAAGGTTAAGACAGGCTTTCACGGCCCGCACCAGAACGTGCCGGAAGAACCCATCGTGATACGCAAGGTTACCGTCTCGTGACGCAGCATCCGCTGCATGCAGGAGAAGGCAAGGGAACATAAAAGGAAGGAACCGGGAAAATGAACGAAGCATTCGCGTCAGGCGTTGAATTCATCGATTATCTCAAGGGGTGGATGATGACCCAGGGGGTTGGCTTCATGACGGCCCTGCTCACGGCGGCGGTCATATTCGCCGCAGGCTGGCTGATCATACGTCTTCTCAACGCGGCGGTGCACAAGGCTTTGGGCAAGTACGGGCACAAAACGCTTTTTGCGAACTTCGTCGCATCGGTCGTCACGAAGTCGTGCTGGGCGATACTGCTCATAACGGTGCTGAGCAGGCTCGGGGTGGATGTCACCCCTCTCATCGCAGGGCTCGGCGTCACCGGCTTCATCCTGGGCTTCGCGTTTCAGGAGTCTCTCGGCAATCTCGCCTCCGGCATGATGATCGCCATCAACGAGCCGTTCAAGGTCGGAGATTTCGTCGAGGCGGCGGGGATGTCGGGAACGATCGCAGAGGTGAACATGATGGCGACGGTCATGACCACGCCCGACAACAAGCGCATCGTCATGCCGAACAAGAGCGTATGGGGCTCGCCTATCACCAACTACAGCGCCCAAGATACGAGACGCGTCGACATGCAGATGGGCATAGCATACGGCGAAGACGTCGAAAGGGCTCTCGATGTCATGCTCGAGGCGGTCAATAGGGTTCCGGGCGTTCTCGCAGAGCCGGCGGCGTCGGTCTCGGTCGCGGGGCTCGACTCGAGCCAGATCACGGTCAACATCCGCCCCTGGGCGAAGAATGCGGACTACTGGACCGTCAGGAGCGCGACGCTCGCAGCCGTCAAGGCCGAGCTCAACAACGCCGGAATCGAGATTCCCTTCCCGCAGGTCGTCGTCCACACAGCGGCCAAGTAAGAGGTGCGCGGGGCGGAGATTCTTTTCGAAGACGCGGACATCATCGTCGTGGACAAGCCGGCGGGGATGTACGTTCACCGTTCGCCCGGACACGAGGAGGGGACGCTCGCGGAAGAGCTTGCGGCGACGCGCCCCGGAATGCTGCGGTCGGGTTCGCCGGAGCGTCCGGGCGTCGTGCACCGTCTCGACGCCGATACGTCGGGCGTCATGGTTTTCGCCAAGACTCCGCGCGCCTACGCCTCGCTGAGGAAGGCGTTCGAGAGCCATTCCGGGGTGGAGAAGGTTTATCTCGCGGTATGCCACGGAGCGATTTCGCCGGCGGAGGGCACGCTCGAGACCCGCATGGGCCGCAAGCCGTGGGATCCGAAGAGGATGGCGGCGGAGGTCCCCGGCGGCAAGCTTGCCGTCACGCATTGGACCGTCCTCGCGAAGAAGGGTCCGCTCGCGCTGGTGGAGTTTCGCATCGAAACCGGACGCATGCACCAGATACGCGTGCATGCCGCCCATCTGGGGCATCCCGTCGCAGGCGATCCTCTCTACGGCAATGCGCAGAAGGACGCCGGGCTGAGGGTGAGACCGTCGCGGACGCTTCTCCATGCCGTAGAGCTCTCCTTCAACCATCCCGCAACCGGCGAGCGCATGACATTCGCCGCACACCCCCCACCGGAGATCACATATGCCGTCTGACAAGAATCCCGTTCATCCATGCTGCCTCACGATTGCGGGGTCCGACTCTGGCGGCAACGCCGGCGTGCAGGCCGACCTTCGCGCTTTCCATGCCTACGGACTTCACGGCTGCACGGTCTTTGCGGCCTTGACCGCGCAGAATCCGTCCGCTGTGACGGCGATACATCCCGTCCCCGCGGATTTCGTGGCGGCTCAGCTTGACGCTGTTCTCGGGGTGTATTCCATCAGGGCCCTGAAGACCGGCATGCTCGCCGATCCCCGCGCGATAGGCGTCATAGCCGACAGGCTTGCCGCGCATCCCGAGATCGCAAAGGTCATTGATCCCGTGATGATAGCCACCAGCGGCGCGAAGCTTGTGGGCGAGACGACGGTCGAGGCGATCGTCTCGCGGCTCATTCCTCTGGCGACGCTGATAACTCCGAATCTGCCGGAGGCGGAAGCTCTCGCCGGAGGAAAGGGGACTGCAGGGGATCTGGCGGCGGAACTCGGCGGGAAGTTCGGATGCGCCGTCCTCGTCAAGGGCGGCCATGGCTCGGGGGGCGAATCGGTCGACGTCTTGTGGTCCGGCGGGGAACTGTCGGAGTTTTCGCTCCCACGGATCGACAACCCCGTCTCCACCCATGGCACGGGCTGTTCGCTGGCCGCGGCGCTCGCTGCCGAGCTGGCGCTCGGAAGAAGCGTCCCCGAGGCTGTGCGCGGGGCGAAGGCGTATGTGCACGACGCGATAGAGCGTTCGTGCCTTGTCGGACCCTCTTGCGGAGTGCTGGGATTCGCGCCAAGGGCGGAGGAGGCGTTCGCATGAGGAGGATGTTCCTTTTTCTCGCATCGGTTTGCTTTGCGTGTTTCGCCCGCGCCGCCGAAATCGCCATCATTGCGCACGAGCCCGGGTACACGACGTCTCTCGCCACTCACCTGCAGCGCTGGCTCAAGGAGCAGGCCGTACCGTCGGAACTGGCGACGCCCGCAGAGATGGATGCCGTGCTCAAAGACGCGAAGCTCGCCTTTCTAGTCGGCTTTCACGCGCCGTCGGCAGAAGAGTTCTCGTCGATCGAGTCGTACAGGCGTCGCGGCGGCAGACTTGTCGTTTTCCATTCCGGGTCCGAGCGGCTCGCGAAGCTGATGGGGGTGAAGCTGCTGGGCTATGCCGAGGCGAAGCGCCCGGGGCAGTGGAGCAGGATGGATTTCAATGCGGATTTCCTGGAGGGGTGCCCGAAATCGATACGCCAGAGCTCCGGGGTGCTGCAGCGCGCCGAGCCTGCAAGAGGAGGCAGATCGCGCACCATTGCGATATGGTGCGACCGGTCGGGAAAGCCAACGGGCGACGTCGCATGGATCGCGTCCCCCGCGGGATACTGGATGACGCATGTGCTTCTTGCCGATGGCGACGAAGACCTGAAATCTCAGCTTTTGGGCGCGTTTACCGGGTCTGTCGCGCCGCGGCTGTGGTCGGTGGATGGTCTTCGCGCAAAAATGGCCGCAGAGAGCGAGGCGGCGAAGACATTTGCCATGCGCCAGAAGCGCCGTCCCGGCGAGATCCACGCCGTGTGGGACCATGCTGGCACGGGGCTTTATCCGGGCGACTGGCCGAGGACGATACGCTTCCTCAAGTCGCACGGGGTCACGGACCTCTTCGTGAACGTCGGCGGGGCTGGATTCGCCCATTACCGTTCAGGCGTGCTGCCCCGCTCGAAGATATGCGAAAGCGAGGGTGACCAGCTCGCCAAGTGCATCGCCGCGGCGAAAGGGTCCGGAATACGGGTGCACGCATGGCTGCTATGCTTCAATGCGACGCGTTCTTCTCCGGAGACGCTTGAGACCTTCCGCCGCCGGGGATGGAGGCTCAAGGCACGCGACGGACGGCTCACGGAGTATCTCGATCCGTCGTGCGCCGCGGTGAGGAGCCATATACTGAAGGCTGTGGACGAGATAGTGCGCAACTACCGTCCAGACGGGATTCATCTGGATTTCGTCCGGTGGTACGAGAAGAGCGAGAAGCCGTCGGATGCGGCGGATGTCATAACGAAGTTCGTCGCCGAGGCCAAGAGGCACGTTCCCCGTCCGGGCGTGTTCTCGGTCGCAGTGCTCGGGAAATATCCGGCATGCGTCGCGTCCGTGGGCCAAGATTGGGAGGGATGGACGGATGCGGGGATTGCGGACTACGTCGTACCCATGGACTATACGGGAGACTCGACAAAATTCGAATCGTTCTTGAAGCAGCACGCATCGCGTCCCGGCAGCGTCCGCAAAACGATCATCGGAATCGGCGTCACCGCGAACGAGTCGCGCCTTACGCCGGTGCAGGTCATCAATCAGCTGCGGCTCATGCGCAAGTACGGCTTCGCCGGAGCGGCGCTTTTCGACCTTGATACCGTGCTGGAGAAGAAGATCCTTCCGTATCTGCGCCTTGGCATGTGGTGACGCGCTACACCAGATAGGGGTTGGATCTCTTCTCGGCTGCGATCGTGGTGTGGGGACCGTGTCCCGGTATGACGAGAGTCCCGTCCGGGAGGGCCGTGAGAAGCCTGAGCGACTCCACCATCCTTGCCATGCTGCCTCCCGGGAAATCGGTGCGTCCGATTGATCCTGCGAACAGCGTATCGCCCGAGAGCAGAAGGGCGTCTTGCGGGAAATGGTAGCAGACTCCGCCCGGCGTGTGACCGGGGGTCTCGATCACGCTCACCGATGGGAGGACGGACGGGAGGTCTGCCACATCCTTCAGATTTTCCGGGACGCCTATCGACGCGTATTCGCCTGGATATTGGTTCATCGGGTGGCCGAACATGGGCATGTCTGCGGGATGGACGTATACGGGAAGGTCCGGAAAACGTTTTTTCAATGCGGGAATGCCGCTGATGTGGTCGAAATGGGCGTGCGTAAGGAGTATGGCAGCGGGCACGAGACCCTTGCCCTCGATGAGCCCGGCGATGCGGTCGCCCTCCTGGCCCGGGTCGACGATCCATGCGAGGCCCGATTCGTAGAGTATCGAGCAGTTGACTTCGTAGCTGCCTACCTGAATTGTGAGTCTGTCCATGCTGCCTCCTTGCAGGATTGTTGCAATAGTGTACCAAGAATTTCTGCAGTTTGCAATCGGCTGTCTTGCTCATTTTGCTTCATGCTTGCGTTTGACAGGAAGAAGGGGAAATGATATCATTCAGCTGCTCTGGCGAGAAGGGCTGAAGGGCGGGCGGGAAAACGGAAAAACTCCGGCGAATTTCCGCCTCGGGAAACGTTATAAATGTAGAATCCGGGAAAGGAGATATGATATGACGGCGACAATGACGCGAGGATATGTGAAAATGGCGGTGGCCTGCGCGGTTCTTGCGTGGGCCTTGACGGCGCATTCCGGTTGGATCGGCTCCATGTGGCATGTCAGTCGCAGCGCGGACGAGCCTGACGTGAGTATTGTGAACACGGTCAAACCGACCTTCCGGGTGTATGCGTTCAATCCGGAATCCGGCGCACTCAAGCACATAAAGTTCAATGTGCGTGAACCTGAAAAGTTTTATGTGAACGGGGAAAGCGCTTTCACCCTGTCGCTGGGAGGAAGGGAGGTCAAAGCGGAATTCGTTTCTTTTGACGCCGCCGACGATGATGCGCTCTGCCATGCGTCCGAACGAAATGACGACGATGTCCTTGCGACGGCGAAAAGCGTATTCAGGGTTCCGGACGAGGATGTAGTTGTCGAAATACTCTACCGCTTCAGGCGGGACAGTGAAGTGATGGTCGATTGTTCGGTCGTCGGGAAAAAGCAGCTCCCGCCGGGTTCCCGGCTTGCCGTCTCCTATCCCTTAAGCGGCGATTATGCGACGGTGGGAAAGTACGGAGCGTCAGGAGACGAGGTTCATGGAATGGCGCTTTCGCGCAAGTGTGACGGTGGGCATCGGACCCTCATCTTTTTTGCGAGGACGCGCGACGGCAGGGGTGTGCGGACGACGGGATTGTTGGATGCGATCTTCTCCTTGGGCCGGCAGAAGGGGATGATGAAAGCCGACCTGTCCAGGCGCGACAATCCGCTTTCGCCTGCGCATGACCAGTGGCTGACGCTTTCTGGCGAGCTGAAGGATCCGGTGACGACGGAAGACGGATTGCTTCGCTATTCATTCAACTTTTCCATACCGCTCAACCTTTGACTAAAGGAGGGTATGAAATGAAAAGACTGTTGATCGCGATGTCGCTTGCTGTTTGCGCGGCGGTTCTGCAGGGGTGCAGGAATCCGCAGGGATGCGGAAAAGGGGCGTGCGAAGCGATGTCCGAGGAAGCGACGGCCGAGGCTGGGCGGGGCGTTCAGCTCTGGGAGAACGGGCCTTACTGGGCGGAGTGCAATGTTGGCGCAACAAAGCCCGAGGAGTACGGTTACTACTTCTGGTGGGGAGACACGGTGGGGTATACTCGAAGCGGGGGAACTTGGACTGATGATTATTACTATTCTGGTGTGACGTGGGTGTCGAGCACGGGTCAGCAAATGAGCAGCAGTCCGTTTACAGACTCATCTTGCCCAACCTACGAAAAAGACAATTCTGCGCTTCAGTCGGCGGGCTATATCGACTCTACCGGCAAGCTCGTGGCGGCGCATGACGCTGCGACGGCGCATCTCGGTTCGCTGTGGCGCATGCCGACAGGTGACGAGCTTCAGGCGCTCGTCGACAATTGCACCACCACGTGGACAACCCGCAATGGTGTTTATGGACAACTTGTCACTGGCAAGGGTGATTATTCGGATAGGAGTATATTCCTTCCGGCTGCCGGCATCGGCGACGACTCGAATCTCGTCTACCCCGGCTCGGACGGCTACTACTGGTCCTCTTCGCCTCATTCGCTCAGTTGGAACTACGCGTGGTACCTCAACTTCTATTCGAGCTACTTCTACCGGTACCACTACTACCGCTACCTCGGTCAGTCTGTCCGTCCTGTCCGAGGATTTGCCCAATGAGGGAATGAAGGGTCAGGGCTTGTTGATACAGTGAAATTGATACAGTAGCCGAGTTTTTGGTATAATGTCCGCATGAGAAAGAACAGGGTTATCGAGCAGAACAGGTGCTATCACCTTGTCAGCCGCCTTGCGCACCGGGCGTTCTTCCTTGACGACGAGGAGAAGGACCGCGCGGTTGCGCTGATGCGCCGCGTAGAGGCAGGAGTATAAGCTAGCATGAGTTACTGTATCAATAGAGCTGTATCAATAAGCTGACCCTTTTGACCCCCGGCGATGAGAAGGCGCAGGAGGCGGTTAGGCGGCTGGAGCGAGAGAAGTGGTGAAAAAGAATCATTTTTGGCGCTGTTGTGGCAACCCAGGGTCACTAGTGGTGGAGTAGGGGTGGTGGATATTGAACCACGAAACACACGAAGCACACGAAAATATGGGAAAGAAGAAGGCAGGAGGACGCGGATTGTGGTATAATATGTTTCAGAACATGAACCTTGAACAACGCGAGAAACTGAACAGCCACATCAACAAGCTTGAAGGCCTGCTAGCATGGGCCATCGCGCACGGCGAGAAGGAAGAGGCCGAGCGCCTCCGTCAAGAGCTCGCGCAGTTGGTGGAGGGGCTGTAAACCGCGGCAGAAGCGCCGCGGAGGAATTTGCAAGGAGAAACAAAATGAAGAAATCAATATTGCTGATATCGCTGTGCCTGGCCGCATTGCCGGGCCTTGCTGAAACCGTTACGACGAATGGCGTCGAGTGGACGTTCAAGGTAGAAAATGGTAACGCCATACTGCAGTCCTCATCGTCGTATTCGCCCGCCATCTCATCTTCCACTACAGGTGATCTTGATATCCCCGAGGCGCTCGGCGGATATCCTGTGACGAGCATCGGGGAATGTGCGTTCTTCTACTGCAGCGGGCTCACGAGCGTTACGATCCCCGACAGCGTGACGAGCATCGGGGACGGTGCGTTTTCCGGCTGCAGCGGGCTCACGAGCGTATATATAACCGATCTGGCAGCGTGGTGCGCGATATCGTTTGACGCTTCTGATGCCAATCCATTATATTATGCGCACAGCCTTTATGTCAATGGCGAACTGTTGAAAGACCTGACG
>JAILJX010000006.1 GCA_024694365.1 Kiritimatiellia bacterium | reverse complement strand
TCGGAAACCGCTCGTCCATATGGAGGAGCATCCATTGGAATCAATGTGAAACGGAGCCGAGAGGCGAAGGGGAGCGAAACCGATGAAACCAGTCCCACACGGAGAGTCGTATGCGGGAAAACTGCACGTACGGTTCGATGAGGGGGCGGGCGTACCCGACAACAAGGGGCGCTCCGCTCTACTCTACACCCTTTTGCCCCCGGCGACGCTCATGGGGCACACCTTCGCGGGCGGTTACACGCTCGACTGGCTCGCCGTGTTCTGGATCGGCGTCGCCGCGCTTTCGGTGGTCTTCACGCTCGCCGCCGGCCGCAGCAAGAACAGGAAGGGTTGATCGTGGAAGCAGACAAGGCATTGCGGGCCGGAATTGCCGCCTTGGCTCTCATCGGGATATGTGCGGTCTTGCCGGCGGCGGACGACGTTGCGAAGTTCGACCGCAACATGGCCATCAAGACGTCGGTGAAGACCGATGGGCTCAAGTGGATCGACGGCAGGGAGCTTCCGCTGGAAGGCCGCGCGTTCGACGATACGGAACACTATTACGACCGACTCCCATCGAACGTGACGGCACGCGTGAACGGCGGCGTACGCAACATGAAGCACCACACGGCGGGGATGCAGTTCCGCTTCTCTACTACTTCGAGGCGACTCGTCTTCAAGTGGGTGCCCTACAGCAAGCTTCCAAACCGCGACACCTTCCCGAACTCAGGCACGAGCGGAATTGACGTGTACCGGTACAACAAGCGGCTCGGCAGATGGGCGTTCGCCGCGACCGGGCGCATCGCGAACCCGGATGGCGGCGTGCTTGAAGTGAAATGGTGGCCGGAGGACGACTGCCTTGTGAATCTGCCGCTTTACAATGGAATCAGGTCTTTCTCGCTCGGCATCGAGGAGGACGCCACGGTAAGTCCGCTCCCGTCGCGCAGGAGCGGAATCGTCAAGCCCGTCGTGTTCTACGGCACGTCCATCACGCATGGTGCGTGTGCATCGCGCCCGGGAATGTCGTTCCCGAACATCATCGGGCGCGAGCTGGACGTGCCAATCGTGAACCTGGGCTTTTCAGGGTCCGGCCGCATGGAGCTTGAGATGAGCGACCATGTCGCAAGGATTGACGCGAGCTGCTATCTCATCGACAGCCTTGCGAACATGGCCTCAAAGAAGCAGAAGCGCGGCAACTACCCGTTTGTCGAGGACCGCTACGAGCCGTTCATCCGCAATCTCCGCGCCAAGCGTCCCGACGCCCCGATCATCATGTGCGGCGAGCCGGACGCCTGGTGCCGGAAGCATCAGATGGAGAAATACGCCGAGGAGCTGTACAGAAAGCTGATAGCCGAGGGCTGGAAGAACCTCTACTTCATCCCGAACGACGTCATGCTCCCCACGGATTTCGAGGGGACGGTCGAGGGCCGCCACCCGAACGACTACGGGATGACGTGTCTCGCCCGCGCCTATGGCGAGGCCATCAGAAAGGCGCTGAAAATGGGTGCGGATGGACTGGGCGAAGCGACAAAAGTGCGTTCCGGCAGGTTTCGCGACGGCGTGACGATTGGCACCTACACGTTGGAGAAGCCGCGCAAGATGGCCGTGTATGTCGCCCGCATAGACCTCGCGACAGCCGGCGTCTCCTTTACCGGCACGGAGCGCGACCCGAAATGGGGCGAGCCGATACCCGGCGCGGACGGCGCCGACACGCGAAAGACGATAGGAACGAGGCGCGAGACTACGGCGGACTTCATGGCGCGCCGCCGTGCAGAAGGGAAGAACGTCGAAATCGCGGTGAACACGTGCGGCTTCGGTCCGTGGGAGCGCCCGTTCAACCACGAATATGCCGGGTTCTGCTGCTGGCTTTGCTCAAACGGCGTGGAGATTTCGCACAAGGCGGAGACCTTTGACCACCCTTATTTCATCATCTACAGGAATGGCAAGATCGAGATTCGCAACGGCGTGGATTTCGCCGAGAAGGACAACATCGCCTTTTCGATATACGGCAACGGGCTATTGCTGAAGGACGGGCGGATTGGATATACGGGCATCCCGAAGGGCACTTGCGGCGACAATGTCATGCCGCGCACGGTGCTGGGCCTCACGGCGGACAAGAGGACGCTCGTTCTTCTCGTCGTGGACGGTCGCCAGCCGGGCTACAGCGACGGCGCCCGGTATCCAGAGCTTGTGGAAATCCTCAGGCGCGAGGGCGTGGCGGACGCGATAAATGTCGATGGCGGCGGCTCGTCGTCGCTCGTCGTCTTCGACCGCAAGAACAACCGTCCGCGAATGCTCAACCACCAGCCTAACGGCGAGCAGCGCAAGGTCGGCATGAACCTCGGCATCGTGTTCGCCCGTTGAGTTGACGCGGCGACAGGGTCTATGGTATAACGCCCGCATGAGAAAGGACAGGGTTATCGAGCAGAACAGGTGCTATCACCTTGTCAGCCGCCTTGTGCACCGGGCGTTCTTCCTCGACGACGAGGAGAAGGACAGCGCGGTTGCGCTGATGCACAGCGATCAGGTTGCCCGACGAGCAACGCGAGGCTGTAAGCTCCGTTACTCGCGACCCGAAGGAGATTGCGAAGTTGCGGGCAATGCTGCCATGAGCGCTGCCGGCGGGGAGAAACGCAAAACCCTTGAAAAATGGGCCTTTCGTGGGGTTCCCAGGCCTATGATGAGACGCCGTTGCGATATTCGCGCATGGACATGCCGAAGTGCCTCTTGAATAGTGCCTTCGGCGGGGTCGGGTTCTCCCATCCGCAGGCTGCGGTGATCTCGGATATCGGGTCTTTCGTCTGCCGTAGCCGACGCTTCACCTCCTCGAGCCGGATCCGCAGCATCGCCTCGTAGACACTTTCGTTCTGAAGTTCGCGGAAACGCATTTCAAGGAGT
>JAILJX010000114.1 GCA_024694365.1 Kiritimatiellia bacterium | reverse complement strand
TTCGGGAATCTCAACGAGGTCGACTTCGAGACGGCGTACGGAAGGATGCGCAAGGCGTTTGCGGTTCCGTGCGAGGAGTGGACGTGCGAGAGGCGTGCGAAGGAGATTGCGGAAAAAGCCGGCGAGAAGCTTCCGCTTCCCTGGAACGAGACGAAGGAGCTCGTTGCAAACTGGAAGCCCGAGCATCCCACGCGAGTCTACGAAAAAATGGGAATCTACATATGAAGCGCCTTCTCGTTCTCGCCAATCCCTCTTCGCACGGCGGACGCTCGGGCCGCCGTCTGCCGCGTCTACAGGAACTTCTTCCGGAAGGCGAGTTTGTTGTTTTGAAGGACATCGACGAGGCGCGGCGTCTCGCTCGCGAAGCTTCCGGATACGAAGCCGTCGTTGCATGCGGAGGCGACGGAACGGTGAATGCTGTCGCAGGGGGCGTGCTGGCCAATCCAGACGACGCTCTCAAGTTCGGCGTCCTCTACACTGGAACGAGTCCTGATTTCTGTCGCGAACACGGAATCCCCGTGGAGCCTGAGAAAGCGGCCGAAGTCCTTCGGAATGGTTTCGCCAGGGCGATTCCCGCTCTCGTCGCGAATGGCGAGCCTTTTTTCTGTTCCATGAATCTCGGCATGGGGGCTGCTGTTGCGGCTTCCGCAAACAGGCTCAGACCGAAAATCGGCGATTTTATGGGGACGCTTTGGTCCGTTCTCAGAGAAGTCATGCACGGACGGCGATATGACATTGAAGTCAACGGAGAGACGATTCGCAACGTCGCGCACATGCTTGTCACGCGGATGACGCGGATCGCTGGCGGACTCAAGGTGTCGCTTCCGTCGCTCGCCGACGACGAGTATGCGCTATGGTTTGCACGCGACGTCTCGCGCCTGGGCTGCCTCAAACTCGTTTGGAACATGTACTGCGGCAGGCTTTGCGGCGAGGTTCGCGTCCTGCGCGGCAAAACTGCGTTCTCGTCGCGCTCCCCAGTGGAACTCGAATACGACGGCGACCCGCACGGCAATCTGCCCGCAGTCGTTTCCCTTGCCGCGCGTCCTCTGCGTCTCATAGTTCCGGGACAAACACATTCAAAAATGAGGTTGAAAAGATGATGAAGTCCTTCTTGCACGCGTTTTCCGGGATTGTTGCGGCCGTAAGGGGCGAGCGTAACATGCGCATTCATGTCGCAGCCGCACTGGCCGCGATCGTGCTTGGTGCATGGCTTGGCTTGGACGGACGTGAATGGGCGGAAGTCGTGATTTGCATTGCACTTGTCATGTCGCTTGAATGCCTGAACACTGCGGTTGAGTCGGTTGTGGACCTGGCGTCCCCAGGACTCCATCCCCTGGCGAAAAAGGCCAAGGACTGCGCAGCCGGAGCAGTGCTGGTGGCGGCAATTGGCGCGGCAGTTGTCGGATGCATCGTATTCGGGCCGAAACTTCTGAACATTTTCCGCGTTCGAGGCTGTTGACGTAGTTGCACACTTCGACTAATTTCAGCCTCGAGAAATGTTATAATAGTGAAAACAGTAAAAGGAGAACGACAATGGAGATGAAAAAGACTGCGCTTGCCGCGCTTGCCGCGGTTTCGTTGGCCTCTGCTTTCGCGGAGGAGGATATGCGCATACCGAAGGACTGCTATCTGTCGGCGGTCGTCGACTGCGATACGATCCGCAAGGAATTGTCCGATGACATTCCTCACTGGAAGGCGCTCGACGTCATCCGGGAGAATTGCGGATTCGGTCCCGAGAACGTCCACCGAATCGTTGCGGCCGTGCGCAACTACATATTCTGGATGAGGCGCGACGAGGCCCTCACCAACTTCACATGGAGTGCGGCGATAGATGCCGACCGTCTGGACTGGAACCGGCTGGAGTCATTCGCCAAAGCGAAGGGCTGCAAGTGGCAGACGAACGATGCTTATGGCGTGAGCAACAAGAACCACCTTGTCACATGGTTCCGCGACGACGGCTATTTCGCCGGTTCGATGGGCATCGGCGTAGACGAACGCGACGTGGTGTATACAGGCACGGGAGGCTCTCTCTATGCCGCCTATCACGGAATGTGCGAACTGGATGACCGCCCGTCACGAAAAGGGAAGCTGGAGACTGGCGAAGTGGTGCGCGTCGTGCTGACGGATCCGCATCAGGTTCCGCAATGGGAACATATCGCGTATGCTTTCGGTCTGAGTGGCGGACTGGAGCGTAAGCTTGGCGAATGTCGGCTTTCGGTCTTTCTTGCGGACGGGAAGGTGCGCGTCAGGTTTACCGCGGCCTTCGCCGATTCGCCGTCTGCAACGGCTGCTCGTGATTCGGTTCTGTCGGAAAAGGAGCTCAATTTCGGAAGGACCCGTTGTGAGCTCGAGATTGACGAGGCGCGGAAGAACAACAGGACTGAGGATGTGGAAAAGATGGAGACCCAATTGGCGTGGCTGAACGGCTTGAGAATCTCCGCCGAAGGGAACATTCTCACGGTCGACTCCGGGAGCCAGGACGCACGGCTCACCATAAAGATGCTATCCGATCTGATCGCCGAGGTGCAGAAGGCGGCGGAGGATCTGCTCGGCTTTTGAGATGAAGGCCCCGACACGATGGCTGCGTAGGCGAATCTGCCAATGAAAGGAATCCCATCCGTGAAACACTTTGTACGAATGGCCGTCGTCTCATCCTGTGCTCTTGCGTCGGGGTGCGTGAGCAGGATAGCCATCGAACACTGGACGCTTGAGCCGTGCGACGCCGCAATGACCGCCGAGATTGCGCGGCTTGCAGAAGAAGGCGAGAGCAGGGGCTCTCGTGTATGGAACGACAACATTCCGTATGAGGAGAGGGAGCGGCGGCAATACAAACTCCGTGACGGCACGACGATTGCAAGCGAATCGGCGCCATTGCGCTTCGGCACGAATACGGTCTGCGTGGCGGTTGCCGGAACAGGAGACGGCGCCTACATACAGATTGCGGACTCAATGTTCAAGACAACGTCAATCCTTGGCCGTCATCGAGCCGGATGGGGCTACATACTGCCGTGCGCAGCGTCGTTCGGGAGTGGCGATGAAGAGCGGCTGGTGGTGGTGAAGGCTCCGCGGACATACCACAACAGCTCTCGGGTCTATGTCTTCAACCAGGACTTCAAGTGCGTGTGGGAGAGCGAGGAGATCGTGGATCGCAGAGGATGGCGGGCCGTCGTGTCGCCCTCGCATCCCGATTCGGTCTTTCTCTACAACAAACATGTCGCCTGCTACCGTCTGGTCCGGATGGAAGGTCCAGAATGCATGAAAAGAGGGTCTTGAAAAACCAAAATCGCCGCCAGACTACCGTTGATTTTCTCCATAATATGTGCTATACTGCCATCTGAAATATCCAAGAGCAGGAGGAAGACATGATAGATCGCAGAGCTTCAGGGTATTTGAGAGCGTGGAAGAATCGTGCCACGCGCAAGCCGCTCATCGTTCGAGGGGCAAGGCAGGTGGGCAAGACCAGCCTTGTGGTGGATTTGTTTGGCGCGAGTGAGTTCGAGTCGGTGGTCAAGATCGATTTTGAGGCGATGGAAGGCGCGGGGGATTACTTTCGCTCGAAAGACCCGGACAAGATCGTTCCTTTGCTGGAGGCTGCGACCGGCCAGCGCATAATCGACGGCAAGACGCTCCTCTTCCTTGATGAGATTCAGGCCCAGCCTCAGGTTTTGGCTACGCTCAGGTATTTCTACGAGAAGCGCCCATCGCTCCATGTCATTGCAGCGGGATCGCTTTTGGAGTTCGCGCTTGAGAAGTTCGAGTATTCCATGCCTGTCGGACGTATTGAATACCTGTTTCTGGAGCCGTTGTCGTTTGCGGAGTTCCTTCCCGCCATTGGCGGCTCGGGGCTTGCGGATTGGATAAGTGCTTATGCGCCAGGAGACGAGGTGCCGGAACCGATTCACAACGAGTGCATGGAGAAGGTGCTTTTGTATTGGATGGTGGGGGGATTGCCAGAGGCCGTGAAGGTCTTTGCTGAGACGAATTCGTTTCTTGAGGTCGAACGTGTCCAGGAGACGCTTATAAGAACTTACATGGAGGATTTCGCCAAATACCGTCGGAAAGTTCCGCAAGAGATGCTGGAGGCGGTTTTCAGGTCGCTGCCGCAGCAAATCGGCAAGAAGTTCTCGTATGTGGCGGTGAGCCGCGAGGCGAGGTCCCGCGAGTTGGGCGTGGCGGTTGATTTGCTGGACAAGGCGATGGTGTTGACGCGGGTGAACCGGTCGCGTGCAGCGGGCGTGCCTGTCGGCGCTGGCGAGGACAGACGGAATTTCAAGGCCTACACGCTGGATATCGGTCTTTGCGCAAGGCAGCTGGGGCTTTCGATTGCGTCCATAAAACTGCCTATTGCCGCGCGTGACATTGCCGAGCGCGGTGGCCTTTGCGAACAGTTTGTGGCCGAGAACCTGAAATGTGCCGGGGCCGAATACTGCGGACACACTCTTCATTATTGGGTGCGGGAGAAAAACGGTTCCGAAGCGGAGGTGGATTTCCTCGTGCAGGCAGGCTCTGCGGTGATTCCGGTGGAAGTCAAGGCCGGCGCCACGGGCACCATGAAATCGCTTCACCAGTTCCTGTTTGAGAAGGGCAGGTCTTTCGGGGTAAGAATCAATGGCGACAAGCCTTCGTATCTTGAAACGACGATTGCCGACCTCAAGGGCGCGACGCATCCGTTCAAGCTTCTTTCGCTTCCGTTCTACATGATCGGCGAGATGCATCGCCTTGCTGAAGCTGCGCTCGCTGGTAAAATCGCTCCATTCCATACTTAAGGAGTCGCCATGAAACCCGTAGCGCGAATGAGTGTCAACAAACATGTCGCCTGCTAGCGTCTGGTCCGGATGGAAGATCCACAATGCATGAAAGGATCATCTCAATGAAATCTGAAAGAAGTATGTACATGAAATGGATGACGGTTGTCTTCGCGGTTTTTGTCGCGGTCCTGGCGCATGCGGGAACGAACAATCTCGATGTCGTAAATGCGGCGCGCAGGCAGATCGGGGTGACGGTGGGATACGATCCTGCGTATCGCCGTCTAGCATACCCGGGAGGAGACGTGCCGCGCGAATCGGGCGTCTGCACGGATGTGGTCATACGCGCTCTGCGCGATTCCCGAAAGATCGATCTCCAAAAGCTTGTCCATGAAGACATGAAGGCCAACTTCGCCAAGTATCCGAAGAACTGGGGATTGAAGAAGACTGACGCCAATATCGACCATCGTCGCGTGCCGAACCTTCAGTGCTATTTCACGAGGAAGGGGTGGAGTCTCAAGACTACGAAACGAGCGTCCGATTACGAGCCCGGCGATTTGGTGACGGTCACTGTCGGTGGACGTCTTCCGCACATCATGATCGTGAGCGACCGCAAGGCATCGGACGGGACACCTCTTGTCATTCACAATATCGGCTCGGGGACAAAGGAGGAGCATCTGCTCTTCGCCTATCCCATTACAGGACGCTACCGCATCAAATGACCTTTGCGAGAAGGAGAATTCCCCCATGAAAGAAGCCGATGTGATTGCCGCGCTTTCGCGCATCCATGGAACGCGCGCCTACGAAGCGGACGCGGAGATCGTGCCTTTCGCGGGAACGAGACTCCTCCTCTCCACGGATTCCTTTTCCGAGCGCGAGGATTTCCTCTCCAATCTCGAGCCAGAGGCGATGGGCCGCATCATGGCCTACAACGCCGTTTCGGACATCCTTGCCTGCGGCGCCAAGCCGGAAGGGCTCGTGCAGGCGTGGAACCTAGACGCCGCCCATGACAAATCATTCTTGTCACGCGTCGCCTGCGGCATACAGGAGGTTCTGGACCATTATTGCGCAAAGGTTGTCGGCGGCGATATCGGCATGGCGCGGGAATGGTGCTGGACGGCGACAGTCTTCGCCTCCTGCGCCTCTCCCGTCCGCCGTGTCGCGTCGCGCAGAATTGACTTCGATCTCTATGCATCGGGCCCTTTCGGCGCGGCGAACGCGGCTGTCTTCCTCGGAAAGCCTCTTCCCGAACCGCGATTCCGTCCGCCTGTTCCGGGCGAAGCCCTGTTCGCTACCGACTCCAGCGGTGGCTTAATCGACGCCCTGGAGAACTTCCGCCGCGTCAATCCGGGCATGTGGCTCGAGGTGGACGCCGAGGCCGCAGTTTCGCCCGAAGTGAAGCGTGCGCTCCCGCCCGGAGTCGAAGGCGGATGGTCGTTGGTGGGCGGTGCAGGGGAATGCGAGCTCCTTTTTGCGGTTCCGTCCGGCATGGATGTTCCATGTTGCCTGAAAATCGGTCATGGCGGCTTTGCGTCCGAAGGCGAGTTTCGCCTCATTTCCCGCGGCAGGACCGGCATCGTTCATGAACCGCCGCCTGACTACCGCGCGATTCCTCCTGAAGATTGGCTGATGGCTACCGCCGGATACTGGGAAAGGATGGGGCTTTGATGGTGGAGACGATTCTCGTAACCGGTGCCGGCGGCTACATCGGCTCGAATGCCGCGGAATACTTCGTGAAGAAGGGCTATCGCGTGGCCGGAACGGTCCATCGCCATGTCGCGGAGCGCTTCGCGAAGCTCGGCGCAAGGACGATTCGCGCAGATCTCACGGAAGCGCAGTCCATTCCGCTTCTCTTCCGGGAGAGGATCGACTACGTCGTCCACATCGCGGCGAGGGCAAGCGATGTCGGACGCGACGAGTGGTTCCGCGAGGCGAACTACGAGTCCGTGAAGCGCTTCGCGTCCGCCGCCATGGAGCATGGCGTCAAGCGGTTCGTCTATCTTTCGACCTCCGATGTCTACGGACTCCACGATTTCCATGGCGAAGGCGAGGACGATCTCCGGTTCGACGAAACGGCTTCCAATCCCTATCCGAAGTACAAGATCCTTTCCGAGAAGTGGCTTGCGGAAAATCTTCCCCCGGAGCGCTTCTCCTGCGTGAGGCCATGCGTCGTATACGGACGCGGCGACACGTCCATCACGCCGCGGACCATCGCCTACCTCAAGAACGCGCCGGTCGTCTTCCATTTCGGCAAATGGAGCGGACGGAACCGTTGGCCTCTCGCGCATGTCGAAAACGTGTGCCGCGTCCTCCACGCCGCGATGCTCGTTCCGGAAGCTGGCGGGAAGGGCGTCACGGTCCTCGATTCGAAACGGACGACACTCGGCGAGTACTACCGTGAAATCGCCGATGAGTTCCTGGGCGGAAAGCGCCTTCGCGAAGCGACGATTCCGATGTGGACGATACGGCCCGTCGCATGGCTCTCCTCGTTCCTTTCCCGCAACCGCGACCACCCGCTCTTCGACCCGACGCTCTACGCGCTCGACACCGTTGCGCACAATCTCGACTTCTCCAACCGGCGCATGCTATCCTGGCTCGCCGCGGCAGGCCTTGAGGAGTATGTGCGGGGAGAAGGTTGAGATAGCCTGCTGCGCAGGCGCTGAGAAGGTTGAGGAAATCGCGCGGGTGCGCGTTTTCTAGCGTTTTCTCGCGCGGGCGCGGGATTTGGGGCTCTCGGCGGGTTTCGAGAATGCCGTGGAAGCTGCGTCCGGGCGCGCTTTCTTCAGTCTTAATCCAAACGCAATCCAACAGCAACTTGCGGTTGGTTTTTTCTCTAATTCACTACCGTCCCACACAGGCAAGGCACCACCGCATAACGCCGCATAAAGCGTCATTCGCGCTCAAGAAGAATCGTTAACAGATAGCTGATTAGAAGAGGTTTTTCAAGTCGATGTCGAAATCTCCCGATTTTGCTGGCAT
>JAILJX010000078.1 GCA_024694365.1 Kiritimatiellia bacterium | reverse complement strand
AGGTCCCCACGCAGAAGTCCGTCGCGCAGTCGATCCCCGCCAGGGAGCGCTACGCCAACCGCGTGCGCGTGTCGCTGTTCAGCGCCCGTCCGGGCGTGATCATCGGCCGCAAGGGCGATGACGTCGAGGCGATCCGCGCTGAGCTCCAGAAGATGACCAAGAAGGAGGTCTACCTCGAGATCAAGGAGGTTCAGGGAGCCGACGCCGACGCGCAGCTCGTTGCCGAGTCGATCGCGCAGCAGCTCGAGCGCCGCATCGCGCTCAAGCGTGCGATGAAGCGCGCGATGAAGGTCGCGATGGACATGGGCGTGGACGGCATCAAGGTCAAGGCGGGCGGCCGCCTCAACGGCGCGGAAATCGCGCGCGTCGAGTGGTCGCGCGAGGGCAAGGTGCCGCTGCACACGCTGCGTGCGAACATCGACTACGGTTTCGCGGAGGCCAACACCACGGCCGGCAAGATCGGCCTGAAGGTGTGGATCTGCAAGAAGGAAGGTTTCCAGGCCCGTGCGCCCCGCAACGATCGTCGCGGCGAGCGTCGTGAGCGTGGCGACCGCAAGGAAGCGAGGTAAGCCATGCCTTTGATGCCCAAGAGAGTCAAGTTCCGCAAGGTTTCGAAGGGTAACCGCTCCGGCTACGCCACGTCGGGCACCGAGCTCGCGTACGGCGAGTTTGGCCTGAAGGCGCTCACGCGCGGTCTTCTCACCGCCACGCAGATCGAGGCGTGCCGTGTTGCGATCAACCGCGAGATGAAGCGCAAGGGCAAGCTCTGGATCCGCGTGTTCCCGGACAAGCCCGTCACCCGCAAGCCGATCGAGGTTCGTATGGGCGGCGGAAAGGGCAACCCGGAGTTCTGGGCGGCCGTCATCCTCCCCGGCAAGGTCCTCTTCGAGGTCGGCGGCGTGAGCGAGGATATCGCCAAGGAGTGCCTCCGCCTCGCGGCGACCAAGATCGGAATCCACACCAAGTTCATCACCCGCGCAGGAGTCAAGATCTAATGAGCACGGAAACCAATCCCCGCGGCGCGCGCAAGTTGCGCAAGGGCGTCGTTGTGTCAAAGTCCGGCGCGAAGACGGTGAAGGTCGCCGTCTCGTACCGCGAACGTCATCCCGTGTACGGCAAGATCATCACGCGCACGAAAAACTATCATGCGCACGATGAGGCCGACACGGCCAAGGTCGGTGACGAGGTCACCATCATGGAAACCCGCCCGATGTCGGCCACCAAGCGTTGGCGCATCGTTGCGAAGTAAGGAGTAACTGAAAATGCTGCAGGAACTCTCCAACCTCGTCGTCGCGGACAACACCGGCGCCAAGCGCGCCATGTGCTTCCGCATCCTCAAGCAGCGCAAGGAGTACGCCCACCTCGGCGATGTCATCCGCGTTGCGATCAAGGAAGCGTCGCCTACGTCCTCCATCAAGAAGGGCTCGGTCGCGACGGCCGTCATCGTCCGCACGGGACAGCCGATCCGCCGCGAAGACGGCTCGACGGTCCACTTCGACCAGAACGCCTGCGTTCTCGTCGACTCGAAGCTCAACCCGATCGGCACGCGCGTTTTCGGGCCGGTCGCTCGCGAGCTGCGCGACAAGAACTACATGAAGATCCTCTCGATGGCCCCGGAAGTGGTCTGATACAAGGAGCAACTGTCATGGCTATCGCAAGAATCAAGAAGAACGACACGGTTATCTGCACCAGCGGCGTTGACGCGGGCAGGACCGGAACCGTCAAGATGGTCGACCCCAAGAAGGGCGTCGCCATCGTCGAGGGACTCAACGTCCACAAGAAGGCGATGCGCCGCACGGAGAAGACCCCGGGCGGAATCATCGACAAGGAGATGCCGATTCGCCTGTGCAAGCTCATGCCCTACGACGCCGGCAAGAAGGCGGGAACCCGCGTTCGGACGGTTGTCGCCGACGGCAAGAAGTCGCGCGTCTCGGTCAAGAGCGGCAAGGCCCTCTAAGGTAAGGAACTCACATCATGGCAAGACTCAAAGACGAATACGCGAGCCGCATGGTGGCGGAGCTCGAGCAGAAGCTCGGCACCACCAACCGGATGCTCGTTCCCCGCCTTCAGAAGATCGTCGTCAACATGGGCTTCGGCATCGTCTCGAAGGACGAGCAGAAGGCCCTCGTTGACGACCTGACGGCGATCACCGGACAGAAGCCCATGCTTTGCAAGGCGAAGAAGTCGATCTCGAACTTCAAGCTGCGTGAAGGCATGGTCATCGGCGCGAAGGTCACCCTGCGCGGCGAGCGCATGTGGGAGTTCGCCGACCGCCTTATCTCGGCGGCCCTCCCCAGGATCCGCGACTTCCGCGGCGTCTCCAACCGCGGCTTCGACGGACGCGGCAACTACACGCTCGGCCTCAAGGAACACACGATTTTCCCTGAGCTCGTCGAGTCGTCCGCGCAATCCGGCATGGACGTCACCTTCGTGACGAGCTCCACCGACAACAAGGCCGCCAAGGAGCTTCTCGTCTCCATGGGCATGCCGTTCGCAGGGAGGAACTAATCATGGCTAAGCAGTGTCTCATCGAAAAGCAGAAGAAGGCCCCGAAGTTCAAGGTGCGCGCGTATAACCGCTGCCAGCGCTGCGGCCGCCGCCACGCCTATATCCGCAAGTTCGGCGTCTGCCGTCTCTGCTTCCGCGAACTCGCCGTCGCCGGTCTCATCCCCGGCGTCACGAAGGCCTCGTGGTAACAATCAGGAAAGGAATCCAAAGAAATGACACTCGATCCCGTTTCCGACATGCTCACATCCATCCGCAACGGACAGAAGGCCCGCCTTCTCACCGTCGCGACGCCTGCGAGCAACCTCAAGGGCGAAATAGCCCGCGTCATGAAGGAGGCCGGCTACATCGCCGACGCCGTCACGACGAGCGAGTTCCCGAAGAAGCTCGTGATCACGCTGAAGTATTCCGACAAGGCGGTTCCCGCCATCACGGAACTCAAGCGCATCTCGAAGCCGGGTCTCAGAAAGTTCGTGTCCGTCCCCGAAATCCCGTCCGTTCTCGACGGAATGGGCCTCGCGATCCTCTCCACCTCGAAGGGCGTAATGTCCGGAGCAGAGGCGAAGAAGCAACGCGTGGGCGGTGAAATCATCTGCACAATCGCTTAATCAGGAGCCATAAGACAATGTCTCGAATCGGAAAAGAACCCGTCAAGCTCGCCGAAGGCGTGACAGCCACGATCGACGGACAGAAGGTGACGGTAAAGGGGAAGCTCGGCGAGCTTTCCTACACGATGCATGAAGGCATCACGGCGAAGGTGGAAGACGGTGCGATCAAGGTCGCATGCGCCGCCGACGGCGCTCTCGGCAACTTCCACGGTCTCGCCCGCGCGCTGATCCACAACATGGTCGTCGGCGTGTCCGCAGGCTACACGAAGAAACTCTCCATCGAAGGAACCGGTTTCAAGGCCGTTCTCAAGGGACAGGAGCTCGCGCTTTCGCTCGGCTTCGCCTCCCCGAAGATCTTCGCGATACCCGAAGGCCTCAAGGTCACCGTCGAAAACGACGGCCTGCAGGTTACGGTGACGGGCGTGGACAAGGCGGCGGTCGGCGAAGCGGCCGCGCGCATCCGTTCGTTCTACCCGGCCGAACCCTACAAGGGCAAGGGCATCAAGTACGTCGGCGAGCACATCCGCCGCAAACAGGGCAAGAAGGTCGCCTAACAGCGGCGTAAGGAGAAATCGAAATGAGTTTCAACCGCAAAGAACAGCGCCAGAAGAGGCATCTTCGCCTCCGCCAGCGTGTGACGGGGACGGCGGAGCGTCCGCGCATGTCGATCTGCGTCACAAACAAGCATATGTACGTCCAGTTCATCGACGACGACGCCGGCAAGACTCTCGCCTCCGCGAGTTCGCTCAAGGAAACGAAGGCGAACCTCGAGGTCGCGAAGGCTCTTGGACAGTCCGCCGCCGCCGCCGCGAAGGCCGCCGGCATCTCCGCCGCGGTCGTGGATCGCGGCGGTTTCAAATACACCGGCCGCGTCGCCGCGATCGTAGAGTCCGCCGTCGAGGCGGGTCTCTCCGTCGGCGCCAAGAAAGAGGAGGATAAGTAACCATGGCTCTCAATCGCGACAAGCGCAACGACAGGGATGCGCAGGACGATCTCGACGAACATACAGTGTTCATCAACCGCTGCGCCAAGACGGTCAAGGGCGGCCGCCGCATGAGCTTCTCCGCCGTCATCGTCGTCGGCGACAAGGAAGGCAAGGTCGGCGTCGGCTTCGGCAAGGCCAACGAGGTCTCCGATGCGATCCGCAAGGGCGGCGAGGCCGCCCGCAAGGATATGCGCAAGATTACGCTCCGCGGAACATCCATTCCGCACGATGTCGAAGGCGTCTGCGACGGCGGCCGCGTTCTCCTCAAGCCCGCTCCCGACGGAACGGGGCTCATCGTCGGCGGCGGAATGCGTCCGGTCCTCGAGGCCGTGGGCATCCGCGACGCGGTGGGCAAGTCCCTCGGCTCGAAGAACCGTCTCAACGTGGTCAAGGCCACGATGAACGCGCTGATGAAACTCCGCAGCGCCGAGGAAATCGCGGCGGTGCGCGCGTAAAGAAAGGAATCCGCAAAAATGGAACTCAGCAATCTCGTCAACACCCCCGGAGCCCGCCATCGCAGGAAGCGTGTCGGCCGCGGCTGCGGATCGGGCATGGGCAAGACGTCCACCAAGGGACAGAAGGGCCAGGCTTCGCGCAAGGGCCACAAGCACAAGCTCGGCTTTGAAGGCGGGCAGATGCCTCTGGTCCGCCGTCTGCCCAAGCGAGGCTTCAACAATGCGGCGTTCAACGCCAAGGCTCTCGGAGTCAACGTTTCGGATCTTGAAAAGAGGTTCGAGACGGGCGCCGAGATCACCGTCGAGACTCTCGCGAAGGCCGGATTCACGGACAACAAGCGCCCGAAGATCAAAATCCTCGGAAACGGCGAGCTCACCAAGAAGTTCACCGTCAAGGTTCCCTGCTCCGCTTCCGCCAAGGAAAAGATCGAGAAGGCCGGCGGCACTGTCGCCTGAACGAAGCCATGCTGAAGGGAATTTCGCCGGTCGTTTCGCCCGACCTTCTGAAAATCCTCTCCGAGATGGGGCACGGGGATGAGATCGTCTTTTCGGACGCTCATTTCCCGGCCCATTTCTTCGGACGCGACGGCGCGCGCGTACTCCGGGCGGACGGTCTGATGTGCGATGCGCTCCTGGCGGGGCTCATTCCGCTTTTCGAGCTTGACGCCTACGCGACCCCCGTCGTGATGATGGAGGCGGTGAAAGGCGATACGCTGGATCCCGAGGTCGAAAAGAAATACCGCGCGGCCCTCGGCTACGCGGGGACGATCGACAGGATGGAGCGCTACGCGTTCTACGAGCGCGCGAAAAAAGCCTACGCGATTGTTCTCACCGGAGAAACGGCGAAGTACGGCAACATAATCCTCAAGAAGGGCGTTACGCCAGCAGACTGATCGCATCCAAAGCGTTTCGGGTCAAGTCCGGATGTGCCGCTGCCAATCGCGCAAGGTGCATCCGGTTTCTTCTTTGAACACTCTGCGGAATGTGGTGTCGGACTCGTACCCGCATTCCGCGGCGACGGCATCCAGCCTCTGATAGGGGTTCTCCAGAAGTTTTTTCGCGTGGGCTATCCTTACGGCCCTGATTTCATCGCCTATCGAACGGCCTGTAGCTTCCCTGAACCTGATTTCGGCCAGTCTGCGCGAGCATGGGAAGAGCGCGAGCACATCATGGGGGTGGAGCGGGCCCAGGGCTTTTGCGCGGATGAATTCCGACGCCCTCAATGCATGGGAATCGGTTCTGAGGAACACGCGCGAGGAGTTGCGGCGCACAAAGCCGAGCGGCGGGATGCTTTCGAGGGGGCGGTCGTCCAGTCTGCCGCGGACGAGCCCGTCAAGCATCTCGCCCGCCCTGAAGCCGGATCTGCGGAAGTCGAGGGCGACGCTGCTCAGCGCCGGATTGCATCCTTCGCACACTTCGGAGTAGTCGTCCACCCCGACGACCGCGCAGTCGAACGGAACCATGAAGTTCGCGAGCCGGCATACGTTGATCACTCCGGCCCCGACGCGATCGTTGGCGGCCAGGATTCCGCACGGCTTCGGGAGGGATTTGAGCCACGGCATGAGCTCGCGCTGAAAGTCCGATATGTCCAGGCCTTCCTTCGACGGCTTGAATTCGCTGACCTTGAGCCCGCGCTTGGAGAGTATGCGGGAGAAGTTCTGCCTTCTGTTTTCGCTCCATGTTTTCGTGACAGGCCAGGGGACGAAGCCGTAGGATGCGCATTTCGCGCCGAGGAGCTCCCGGGCCGCGAGTTCGGAAACTTCGTAGCTGTCGGTTATGACGGATGCAAAGCGCTCCAGTCCGTTCGGGGCGAAGCAGTCGAGCAGAACGGTATTTCCCGGATCGCAGTTTGATGCATCGAATTCGCTCGCGCCGTCGTTGGGGCACAGCATCACTCCAAGGGGGCTCCAGAACTCCATTATACCCTTGAATTCCTCCGGAGTGACGGTGCTGTCGTAAGTCTGGATCGTCCATCCGGCCTCTTTGGCGAAAGCGTTGAGACCCTCAAGCCTGAGACGCGAGGCGTATGTATCCACATGCTGAAATACGAGGACGGTTTCCATTCGCAGACAGTATATCATTTTCCTTTTGTGTTGCGCAACCGGATAATTTTTAGTTTCGCATGCGGATAACATGATGGGGTCTTAAATGCTATACTATGTTCATACTTATTTCCCCCCTACAGGCGCGCGGTTTTCCGCGCGCCTTTTTTTGCATCACAGGCTGGCGGAGCGGCATTTTTCGAAATCTCCCTAAAGGGGTAGGTGTAAGGTGGCGGGAAATATGCTATAATACCGCATATGAATATGACAGCCGGTACTCTCATCTGCGCTCTGGGCGGCTTCGCCGGGGCCGTTTTCGCATTGCCCTTCCGCGGGATAAAAGGCTGGCGGTACGAATCGTACTGGTTCGTGTACGCCCTCGCGGGATTGATAGCCTTTCCGCTCTGTCTCGCCTTAGCGACATGTCCGGGGCTGTTCGGCGTGATAGGCGGAGCGGATGCGAAGACGCTTTCGATGTGCATCGGTTTCGGCGCGCTGTGGGGATTGGGCGGGCTCACGTGGGGCCTTATGATCCGCTACCTCGGAATCGGTCTCGGCCTGGCGATCGGCTGCGGGCTCTGCTCGGCCACGGGGACGCTCATCCCGCCGATCGTGACGGGTCATGCGGGCGACCTCGTGAAAGACAAGGCGGCGATCGTGACGCTCGCCTCGGTGGTCGTCTCTCTCGCCGGAATCGTTCTCGTCGGTCTTGCCGGAAAGCTGAAGGAAGGGGAGCTCGACGAGGAGGCGAAGAAGAAAGCCGTCGCCGAATTCGATTTCAAGAAAGGGATGATCGTCGCAATCTTCAGCGGAATAGCTTCGGCCGGGATGAACTTCGGCCTGCAGTCCGGCGCCGCCCTTCAGGAAGCGGCGGCGAAGGCGGGTGCCGGCCCGGCATGGGTCGGGATGCCCGTCCTGGTCGTGGTTCTCTGGGGCGGATTCATCGTGAACGCGGCATGGTGCCTTTGGCAGAACGCGAAGAACAAGTCGTTCGGAGACTATTCGAAGATCGACGCGGCGTGGATTTTTGCCGCTCTCGCGGGCATCGTCTGGGCGTGCCAGTTCGCGTGCCAGAAGATAGGAGAGCCGGCGATGGGAGACATGAGCTACATTTCGTTCGCGGTCGTCATGGGAAGCTGCGTCCTTTTCTCGTCGCTTCTCGGCGTATTCCTCGGGGAGTGGAAGGGCACGGGCGGGAAGACGAGATTTGCGCTTGTCGCCGGACTCCTGGTTCTCGCATCCTCGATAGGGATCGCCGTCGTCGCGAAATCCATCTGAAAACCCTCCAAAGAACGATATCGATGGGCAACTACCAGAACACAAGACACAGGAAGGGTCCGCGCGAAATGGTGACGGGCGGGGAGTGGATATACGGACGCAATCCCGTCGAGGAGGCTCTTGCCGCCGGCCGCAGGACCGCGAGCGAGATAATCCTCCCTCCTCAGTTCCCGGACGAAGACGACCAGATACAGAGGATACGCGACGAGGCGAAGTCGAGGCGGCTCGTCATACGCACCATGGATCGCGACCAGCTCGACAGGCTGGTGAAGGGCGCTCACCACCAGGGGGTCGCGCTGAAGACGACCGGCTACCCGTACGCAGGTTTCGAGGAGATCCTTTCGGCGGTGGAGGACGACGAAAACGCGATAGTCGTCGTCCTGGACCATCTTGAGGATCCGCAGAACGTAGGCTCGATCCTCCGCACGGCCTGCGCAGTCGGCGTCGCAGGCGTCGTCATACCGGAAGACAGGGCCTGCGGCATAACGCCTGCCGCGGTTCGCGCTTCGGCCGGCGGCGCCGAACATCTCAAGGTCGCCCACGTCGTCAATCTGGTGAGGGCGATGGAAAAGCTGAAGGAGGCCGGCATCTGGTTCACGGGCCTCGATTGGGGCGGCGATGCGAAGCCCTACACCGAAATCGACTTCAAGGGCCGGTCGGGGCTCGTCGTCGGCGCGGAGGGTGCCGGGATCTCGCGCCTCGTCAGAGAGAACTGCGATTTCATCGCCGAGCTCCCCATGCCCGGCGGATTCGAGTCCCTGAACGCAGGAGTCGCATCGGCCGTGGCTCTCTATGAGATCCTCCGCCAGAGGAAATGACTTAACCGAACAAAACCATAAAGGAAAACCATGAGCTACAAGGAAGCGCAAAAGAAGTATGCCAAGATAGGCATCGACACGGAAAAGGCCATAAAAGACCTTGCGGGGATCCCGATTTCAATGCACTGCTGGCAGGGCGATGACGTCGGCGGTTTCGAATCTGTCGGCGGCGCCTCGAACGGCATACAGACGACAGGCAACTATCCCGGCAAGGCGAGGACCCCCGGAGAGCTCATGGCTGACCTTGAATTCGCGCTCTCCCTTATACCCGGGAAACACCGCGTCAATCTGCACGCGTGCTACGGTATTCACGAGGGCAAGGTCGTGGATCGCGACAAGCTTACGTGGAAACAGTTCGAGCCATGGGTGAAGTGGGCCAGGAAGATCGGCGTCAAGCTCGACTTCAACCCTACGTTCTTCTCCCATCCGAACGTCGTCGACGGGCTTACGCTCTCCTCGCCCGATCCGAAGATCAGAAAGTTCTGGATCGACCACGGCATCCGCTGCCTAGAGATAGCCGACTATTTCGCGAGGGAGCTCAAGTCCACCTGCGCGATCAACTTCTGGTGCCCCGACGGCTACAAGGACGAGCCTTCGGACAGGCTCGGCCCGCGCCGTCGCATGGCCGATTCGCTCGACAAGATATTCAAGAAGGCGAAGTACGACAAGAAGCGCGTCATCCCGACGTTCGAGTCGAAACTCTTCGGCATCGGCGTCGAGAGCTACACCGTGAACTCCCACGAGTTCGTCATGGGCTATGCGCAGTCGAGGAACATTCTCGCGCTTCTCGACATGGGCCACTTCCACATCTCGGAGAACGTCGCCGACAAGATCAGCTCGTTCCTCATGTTCTTCGGCAAGGTCGCTTTCCACATCTCCCGCCCCGTGAGGTGGGACTCAGACCACGTGATACGACAGAACGACGATCTAAGGGCCGCGGCGCAGGAGATAGTCAAGATGGGCCCCGGGAACTTCATCGTGGCGCTCGACTATTTCGACGCGTCCATATGCCGCGTCGCGGCGTGGGTCCTCGGCATGCGCAACATGCAAAAGGAGCTCATGAAGGCGATGCTCACCCCGAACGCGCAGCTCAAGGCGCTGCAGGACGCGGGCGAGTTCACCGCCCAGCTCGTACTCCAGGAGGAATGCAAGAACTATCCTTTCGAAGCGGTATGGGAGGAGTTCTGCAGCCGTGCGGGGCTCCCCGCGGGCGAGGAGTGGTTCAAGGCCGTGCAGAAATACGAGAAGGACGTCCTTTTCAAACGCTGAAAAAAGAAGGGGGAGACATGGACAGCAAACTATACATAAATCCGCCGCTCGTCAACAGGGTTTACGACTGGAAGAAAGGTCCGCAGCCCAAAACGCGCGCCGCGCTGGACAAGTTCTTCGATTCCGCCCCGATCCGCAAGGTCAAGGAACGGATATGCGAGATGGGAAGGCGCATCTACCAGAGGGGCTACACCGACGGCAACGGGGGCAACATCTCGGTCAGGGTGGGAGAGGATCTCATCCTCTGCACTCCTACGCTCTGCTGCAAGGGGTTCATGAAGCCCGAGGACATATGCCTTGTCGACATGTCCGCCGGCCAGCTCTGCGGCTACAGGCCGAGGACGAGCGAGGTGAAGGTCCATATCGCCATGATGAAGGCGACGGGCATGAACGCCTGCATGCACTGCCATCCGCCGCACTGCAACGCTTTCCTCTTCGCCGGGATAACGCCCCCGAACGGGATAAACCCCGAGGCGGACATATTCCTCAACCAGATTCCGCTCGCCCCCTACGGAACGCCGGGAACGGACGAGGTCGCCAAGAACGTCGCCGAGGCCGCGAAGAGATCCAATGTCGTGTTCATGGAGAACCACGGCATAGTCTGCGGCGGACGCGACGTGGAGGAGGCGGAGTGGTTCGCCGAGAATGCCGACGCGTACTGCCAGGTTCTTCTGCTGGCGGCAGGCCACGGCGCTCCCCTTCAGCAGGTCGGGAAAAAGTCTGTGGAGGACTTTCTCGCGATCCGCAAGGCGATGGGGCTTGCGATCGCCCCCGGGCAGAAGCTCTACAACACGAACCGCTTCAACGGCTACACGATGAAGAAGACCGGCAAGTGACGCTCGATCCCGCCAGACTCGAGCCGCGTCTGAGAGACGCGGTTCTTTCGGTCGCCGGCCTTGTGCGCAAGGCCGGCGGCCGCGCCTTGATGGTGGGTGGGGCAGTGAGGGACCTTTTGCTCGGTTCCCCTGAAGTGAAGGACGTGGACATCGAGGCGTTCGGGATTTCCGCCGAGGCTCTGAAAAAGGCGCTTTCGGAGAGGTTCGGATTCGACGAGTGCGGGATGTCGTTCGGAGTCCTCAAGCTCAAGCATGCCGACATCGACGTGTCTCTGCCGAGGAGGGAATCTAAAATAGCCGAGGGGCACAGGGGTTTCCTCATAGGTTCGGACCCTTCGATGTCCGTGGCCGAAGCGGCCCTGAGGCGTGATTTCACGGTCAATGCGATGTATTACGATCCGTTGGCGAAAGTCTTTGAAGATCCGTACGGAGGGATGGCCGACCTTGAGCGCAAGACGCTTCGCCACGTGTCCGGGCGGTTCGCCGAAGACCCGCTCAGAGTCTTGAGAGGAATGCAGTTTGTCGCGAGATTCGATTTGACCCCTGCGCCGGAGACGGTTGAGATATGCAGGCGCGTCACGATCGAGAATCTGCCCAAGGAACGTCTTTTTGAGGAGTGGGCGAAGTTCCTTCTCAAGGGCAAGTCGATGTCGAAGGGCCTTGCGTTCCTGCGCGATACGGGATGGGTAAGGTATTTCCCCGAGCTTGAGGCGCTTATCGGGTGCGAACAGGATCCTCAATGGCATCCTGAAGGCGATGTGTGGAACCATACGTCCCTTTGCCTGGACTCTTTCGCGCGCAACAGGACGGGAGAGAAGGAGGAGGACCTGATAGTAGGCTTCGCCGTCCTGTGCCACGATTTCGGAAAGCCTGCGACGACAAGGTGGGATCCGGTGAAAAAACGGCTGAGGAGCCTTGGGCACGACAATGCGGGGACGGGTCCGACGCTTTCTTTTTTGCGGCGCTTCACCAATGAAGAGAGGATATTGAATTCCGTTCCTCCTCTCGTGCAGTATCACATGCAGCCGTATGCCATGTGGAGGGGAGATACGGGAGATGCCGCGGTAAGGCGTCTGGCGCTCAGGGTCGGGCGCATCGACAGGCTTTTGCGGGTTTGCAGGGCGGACGACGAAGGACGCCTGCCGGAGAGGCTTGGCGGCTCTTCGGGCGGCGAAGATCTGAAATGGCTGGCGGCCCAGGCCGAGAGGCTCAGGATCGCCGCAGAAAAGCCAAAGCCCATACTGCAGGGCAGAGATCTGATCGCGCGCGGATTCAAGCCGGGGGCAAGGTTCGGCAAATGGCTTGCGGCGGCATTCGAGGCGCAATTGGACGGTGCATTCTCGGATCTTCCCGGCGCGTTTGAATATTTCGAAACGGAAATACTGAAGGAGGAAAAACGATGAGAACGCGCCTTGCGCTGGCCGCTGCGATGGTTGCGATCCCCGCTTTCGCGGAGATGCTTGCGCTCGAGGAGTCCGGGACGTGCGACCTGACCGCTGAAATGGGCTATCGGGCCTTCTCCGGGGCCAGGAAACTCGAGATCGGCAATTATGACGTCAAGGTGACGTTCGGAGGCGACTCCGCATCGACCAACTGGGTGAAATTCGCCGGCCGCAGGCTGCTTTTCGACAATGTCGTCACCCGTCCGGGCGAGCGCAGGGTCGAGGAGGCGACGGTGCGGGTTCCGGGGCCCTACGTCACCGCGAAAAGCCGCGCGAACGACAACCGCGAGCTCAAAGTGGAGGTGTTCACGACTTCTCCCAATCCCCCGCAGGTGGAGTTCGCCCCTTCGCACGACTCTCCGACACTCTACCTGATGGGCGACTCGACCACTACTGACCAGCGTTTTGAACCATGGGGCAGCTGGGGGCAGATTGCGCCGGCCTTTTTCAGGAAAGGGCTTGCGGTAAGCAATTTCGCGCGTTCCGGGCTTGCGATGTGCACGGCCGAGTCGGAAGGTCGCGTAGAACGGCTTCTGGAGCATTTGAGGGCCGGCGATTTCGTTCTTATCCAGTTCGGACACAACGACCAGAAGCGCAAGGGCGAGGAGCCCGAAAACGGCTATGCGAGGCGGCTCGGGGAGTGGACCGGCCTGATCGAGGCCAAGGGCGCGAAGGTCGTCGTGGCTACGCCCATCGAGCGGCGGCGGTTCAAGGGAGGGGTTCAGCAGCCCCGTACTTTGGCGGATTATTCAAGCGCGGCGCGCGCTTTCGCCTCGTCGAGGAACCTGCCTTTGGTGGACATGAACGAAAAGAGCTACGCCATGATGGGCGCGGCGGGCGAGGAAGGCTCCACAAGATTCCAGTGCTGGTACGCCGAGGGGGAATATCCCGGCGCGGACAGGACCATCAACGACAACACCCACCACTCCGTCTATGGCGCATATGAGATGGCGAGAATTGAGGCCGCGGAGATCTTCCGCCTGGTGCCGGAGCTTGGGGAGTTCGTTCGCGAGAACCGCAGGTCGTTCGACCCTCTCTCTCCCGATCCGGACCCGGGAATACCGCCGAGCAACGCCTTCAACTCCAAAAAGCCCGCCGGCAATTAGCGCGCCACGGCAAGTTCGCTCCACGCGGTCGTGCATCGCCTGGAGAGAAGAATCCGTTTCATATGCCACGATCTTGCGCCAATTCCCTCGGCCGCGGAAAAAACCTTGCCGCGCCCGTATTTGGCGTTGAGAAGGTCTATCGCCTTGTAAAGAGGCGAAGCTTTGCCGGCCGGCTTTTCGGAGAAGAGGTCCGTCTGCCGCACGGAGCCGGGCTTTTCCAGGCCGAAGAAGACGACACCTGTTTTGCGGTATCGGGTTCCGGGACGGAACAATGCCGGCATTTCGTCTTTGAACGCCTGCAGCATTTTGCTGGTGGCGTCTGTCGGAGCCGGAAACATGACGGTTCTGCCGATGGCGTCTCCTCCGCCGCCGGAGCGGAAAATCTGGGCGTAGATGTTGGCGCCCGAGGCCAGAAGTCCGTGGCGGCGGAGTTTTGCGGCCGCCTGCGACGTGAAGGCCGTGATGGACTCCTCGATCTCTTGACGGGTGGTTGCGGGAGTGCTGAACGAGCGCGAGCAGCTGACGCTGTCCGGATCGGCGTCGTAGTCGCGTCCGGGGCCGGAGCTCTTGCCTTGGAGTTCCAGCGCCGTTCTGACGAGAGCGATGCCGCCTGTGCGCAGCAGGATGTCGCTTGGGGCGTCGCGCAAGTCGAGGGCTGTGAAAATCTTTTCAGCGCGCAGTTTTGCCGGGAGTCGCCGTCCGACTCCCCACACTTCGCCGACCGGGAGCGAGGCCAGAACCGCTGTCGCGTCGTCAGGAAGCATGAAGACGCCGTCCGGGCTTTTCTTGGCCATGTGGTTCGCTATTTTTGCGAGCGTTTTCGTGGGGGCGAAACCCAGTCCGCAGGGTATTCCGGTCCATCGGAGGATCTTCGCCCTGATGCGGGCTCCGTAGTCGCATAGCGCCTGCCTGCCGGAAGCCGGCGGGGTTATGAACGCCTCGTCTATCGAATACTGTTCCACGTCCACGGCTTCGGAGCGGAGTATGGACATTATGCGCCGGGACATGTCGCCGTACAGTTCGTAATTCGACGACAGGAGCGACAGCTCTCCCGACCGCTCCCGGTCTTTGAGCTGGAAGCGAGGCGTGCCCATGGGGATGCCGAGAGCCTTGAATTCGTTTGATCTTGAGACGCAGCACCCGTCGTTGTTGGAGAGCACCGCGACCGGCCGGCCGACCAGCGACCGGTTGAACACCCGTTCGCAGCTCACGAAGAAATTGTTGCCGTCCACCAATCCTGTCATACCGGGAGATTGATGTAGGGATGTATGACGGCGGTGACGCGTCCGAAGTAGTCCAGTTCCTGGCCCGGTTTCAGGCGTATGGCGGTGAACGCCGGATTGGCAGGTTCGAGGCGGACGCCCGACCTGTCGCGGCGGTAGTACTTTACGGTGAACTCTCCGTCGACCGAGGCTATGATGACATCGCCGGAAGATGGCTCCAGCGATCTGTCCACGACAAGTATGTCGCCATCGCGTATGCCTTCGCCGATCATAGAGTCGCCTTGCACCTTCAGAAAGAATGTCGCCGCAGGGCGTTTGACGAGAAGTTCGTTCAGGTCGAGGGGCCTGTCGAGATACTGTTCCGAAGGCGAAGGGAATCCTGCCGCGACAGTCCCCGCCATTTTTGCCTCTTTGCGATTCATGGTCAGACGGTATTTTACCATATTTTGCCGTGGATGTGCCGGCGCCAGCGGTCAATGCATGCATTGTGCGAGTTTCGCGCTATTTGCACTTGCGTCAAGGGGGGTAAATTTGATAAACTATCCAACATTCTAGTCAAATAAGGTTTATTCGCATGGCGAAAGAAGAAGATCAGGCTATAGAGGTCACCGGCACGGTCACGAAGGTGCTGCCCGCGACCATGTACAAGGTTCAGCTCGAGAACGGGCACGAAGTGCTCGCCCACATCTCGGGAAAGATGAGGAAGTTCTTCATCAAGATAGCCATTGGCGACAAGGTCACCGTGGAAATCTCGCCGTACGACCTCGGCAAGGGCCGGATCACCTACCGCCACCGCGAGCACACCGTCCAGCCGCAGTGATTTCCAACAGTAACTTCACTTCAACAGAACAAGGAGACTCAAATGTCAGGTCACAGCCATTGGGCCACAATCAAGCGCGCTAAGGGCGCGGCAGACGCGAAGAAGGGCAAAATCTTCTCGAAACTCGGCAAGGAAATCACGATCGTCGTAAAGGCGAAGGGCGGGGATCCGAACACCAACCCGACTCTCCGCACGCTCATCGCCAAGGCGAAAGCCGCGCAGATGCCGAACGACAACATCGATCGCGCCATCAAGAAGGGCACGGGCGAGCTGGAGTCCGCCGAGATGGTTGACGCCCAGTACGAAGGCATCAAGGGAGGGACCGCGATCGTGGTGCGCGTCCTGACCGACAACAAGAACCGCGCCGCCGCCGAAGTTTCCAACGTCTTCAAGAAGAACGGCATCGAGCTCGCCAAGCCCGGCAGCGCGTCGCGCCTCTTCGACAAGCTCGGCCAGGTCATGATTCCGGCCGCCGACGGCGTGACGGAAGACAAGGTGATGGAGGTCGCCCTCGAGGCGGGCGCCGAGGATGTAGTCTCCGAAGACGGCGGCTTCACGGTAAAGTGCCAGCCGGCCGATTTCGTCGCCGTGTCCGATGCGATCAAGGGCGCCGGAATCGCGATCGACGAAGAGAATTCCAGCATCGGTCTCGTCCCCAACATGACGAATCCCGTGAATGACGTCAACGTCGCCAAGGCGATCAACAAGTTCGTGGAGATGCTTGAGGATCTTGAAGATACCCAAGACGTCTACACCAACATGGAGACGACCGACGAGGTCGACGCGGCTCTCGAGGCGGAAGGTTGATGCGATGAAGCTTGAGCATGTTGCGATCGACGTCGCGGAGCCCGAAGCTCTCATAAACTGGTGGTGCGACAACCTCGGCTTCCGCAGGTCTGCGCCCAAGTCCGCCTTCATAATCGACGATTCCGGCGTCATGGGCCTTGAAGTCTACCGTACGGGCGAAACGCCCGCCGCGCCAGACTACAAGGCGATGAATTCCATGACGCTCCACATCGCGTTCGTCTCCGACAACGTGAAGGAGGATGTCGACCGTCTCGTCAAGGCCGGCGCGACGCTTGAGCAGATGACGCTCGAGAATCCGTCGTTCCACATGGCGATCCTGCGCGATCCGTGGGGCGTCGCCATCCAGCTGTGCAAGCGCGAGCACACGATTTTCTTCAAATGAGCCCTTGACGGGCTGCGGCGCGGTATGATATACTATGCGCCGTTTCGCCACCGGTGGGATACTCAAGCGGTCAACGAGGGCAGACTGTAAATCTGCTGGCTTACGCCTTCCAAGGTTCGAATCCTTGCCCCACCACCATTCAAACCCCAATAAAAACGGGGTTTTTTCTTTTATCAGCCTTTTTCTACCCCTTCCCCGATTGCCCCCGTTTTCACCCCATTTCCCGCATCCATCGTCACCATATTATCACCAGTCCCGAAAGCGGCCTTCACCCAATGTTTACGGGCCTTTTCGCTTGCGCGCGTCTGCGAAGGCTTGCGCGGTTTTTGCGCGCCATAATCACCAGCGGCCAGAACGGGGCAACCGATCGGGCGCAAAACAGGCGAAGATACGCCGTCGGGCCTGTGCTAATACCCGACGGCGTACCAAAACACCAAAAGGAGTTTCCTCTATCGGCCGAATCGTCAAACGGGCGCGCCGTCGTGCCCTTCGATTGTTCCCGCCCTACGCACCCAGCGAGAAGCGGCGGCATTGTCGGCCTTTATCTCGTCGCTGTCCTCGTATGCGCCAGCGGTAGCGCGCCGAAACTTCCAGCCGCGAACATACTCCATCCACGGGTTTCGCGTTATGGCCGTTTTCATCCTCGCGCTAATCGTCTGTTTGCTCTCCCCGTAAAGTTCGGCCATTCCTAGCGTGCCCATGCCGCGGAGCAATCCGTGAAGTATGGCTAGGTCGGTCAGCCGCAAGTCGGCCAGCGTACACAAAAGGCGCGTCAAGTATTCCTCGGCATCCTCTGGCATATCAGCGATTGAGAAGCATCTTGCGCCGCACCCTTGCGGCTCGTCTATTCCGTCTGGATTGAATATCACGCGGTCGGGCACGCCAGCGGCCCGCCGCGCTCTCATTCGCGGGTCTTCCAGCGCGCCGTCGCTCATGGCATCAAGCGAAAAGGTGGCCGACACAGCATGGTCTGAAAGTCTGCATTTCGTGCATATCTGGCGAAGGCGTGCAATCTCTTTGTCGTGCGGGCAATTGTGGCAAGTCATTTGGCATTTCCTTCCGTCGTGTGTCGCATCATCTGGCCAGCGTCGGGCTTTCCCGACTTCTTCCCGAGCTTCGCCCGTGCTTCAAGCACGAATCGGGAAGGTTTGCCAGCGAGAACGCTACGGATGAATTAGCGTTCCCGCTGGCGCGCCAAAAATCAACAGTCTCGGGCCCTTGCCTTCAACGACTTCAATTCGGCGGCGGCATCCCGCTTCGCCTGTTCGAGTTCGGCCTTGCGGCGCGCCTCGTTCGCGGCAATTGCGGTTCGTTGCAACGCTTTAATGGCCTCGTTTTGTTTGGCAACAGCGTCAGCCTTCGCGTCGATCGCGGCCTTCCGCCTGTTTGCCTCGGTCTGGCGGCGGGCATTGTCCACCAGCGTGCAAATCGTTTCGGCTGGCAACGCTTCCAGCGCGGCTATGAGTTCTTTGGGGTCAATCATTTTCCGCCTCCTGTGAAGTTTCGCCAATATGCCTGTTGGCCGCGTCGGGAATTGATATTGGCTGTCGGGCATCTTCTTCGACTTTGCGGAAATGCGCCTCGCCCTCCGCGCGCGCCTTCTGACACAAGTCAATCAGCGTGCTGGAAGCGTATGGCGTGTTCTCTGGAATGTAATCGAATCGGCTTCGTGCTATGCGTGCCATGTTGCCCCCTTACATCTTGTCGTTTATTTCGTTGAGCGTGTAGCCCATGTCTAGAACGGCCTTCTGCAAGGCGGCGACGCGCGCGCTGTTGTTCATGGCCGCTTCGGCCTTCAACATTTCCCCCAGTTTCGCGGAAATGCTCATCAGCCGCATCTGGTTCGTTAGGTTCAAATACTGCGGATTGAACGGATTGCGCTTCACGCACTCGGCAATAAACTTGTTTTCCTCGGCCAGTTCGGCGGCTGTCTTGCCGCCAGCCGCCGCAAGTCCTGCCGACGCTTTGCGCATCTCTTCTGTTAGGTTCATGTGTTCTCCTTTTGGGTGTTTCTAAAATCTGTCCGCAAGTCAAACGCTTGCAATCCTCGCGCGCGCGTGAAAGAAAGAAGTTTCTTTATGTTTCTTTCAGACTTTCTTTTAGTTTCTTTAGAGACTTTATAAGACTTTCTTTTAGGCGGCAATATACCGCCTCTGGTGGCGGCATATTACCGCCTCTGGTCATAATATACCGCCCATGGTGGCGGCATATTGCCGCCCGTTTTGCATATTGCCGCCCCTTGTGGCGGTGTCGCGTTATCCGCGTTATGTGCGTTATCCGCGTTATTCTGCATCATCCGCGTCATTAGCGTCATCCGCGTCATTCGCGCCTCTGAAAGTTCCAGCGGCGTTGGTTTGCGTGGCAAGGTGAGCTCGTATGAATGGCCAATTCCATTCGGCTTGGGTTTATCTGATACCCGTATCAATCCCTTGCGTTGAAGAGAGATTAACGCGCTTTGAACATTCCTCTTCGCGCGTCCGCCTGTCAATCCGCGAATGTCAGCCAGAGAGGGATAACATTCGCCATTGTGTATGTTGTGCCGCATCGCAAGCGCAATCAGTACCAACTGTTGCGTCGGTGTCAGCCCCAGCGGTTGCATCGCATTTTGTAGCATTTCCACGGACATATCAGCACCTCGCCGCCATTGTCCAGCCGCAAGGGCGCGCCGTGTGGCCTTCTGGCGGCCTCGGCGCGTTGTGCGGCAAATCATGCGCCTTCGCGCTTGCGTGCGCTGGAAGGGCGTTTCTCGCGCGTCTGGCGCGGTTCTGCGCGCCTGTCATGCGTGCGCCCCCGTTCTGGCCGTCGGCATTGTCGGCATCGTTCGCGTTGCGGGCCTTCGGGCCGTCGTGGGCATATCGCTCACAGGCGGAAGTTCGGCCAGCGGCAACGCAAGCCGCCGTATGAAGTCGCGCTCGGCGGCCGTCCCGTTTCTGATCGTGCGTGCGGCGTGTTCCAGAAACAGCACAAGGCTCGGCCACATCTCCGCAATCGTTTGGCCGTCAGTAAGCAAGCCAGCCTCCCGCAACGCTTTCAGCGCGCGCACAGTACGCACCTTCGTGCCGACGGCCATGCGTATTCCCAGCCGCTCTGGAAAGCGCGCGGAACTGTCTCTCGCGCTCGGCGGCAAGGTCTCGTTCGTGTGTATCGCAACCCTCATCGGCGCGCCTCCTTCCCCGCATGGCCAGCCATGAGCGCGCGCACGCTGTCGGCGGAATAGCCATGCGCCAGTTTCCCGTTCACGCCAAATGTGAAGCGGCGTATCAGTCCGCGTTGCGCGTAATCCGTCACTGTTCGCACCGAACAGCCCAGAATCTCGGCAACCTCCTTTCGTGACAAGGCGCGGTCTAGCGGTTCTGTATTCACAAGGCCCGCCGCCGTTTTGCCGTCCAGCACGCGCACCGCTTCGCGTATCTGGTCGGTAGTCACTGACGGGTCGGCACGCAATACCGCCTCTACCGCTGTTCTAGTTGATTTCAACATGGTATCATGTCTCCGTTTGAGTTTGCGGGCTAGACTGTCGGCGCGCCTTGCGCCGCACTACAGCCCTTCACCCTTACCCCAGCATTTCACGAAAAAAGCCCATAGTGTGAAATGTGATTTTTCATGCCGCGCTTCAAAAGCAATGTTTAACGGCAATAAAAAAAGCGGGTTTTTCAACCCGCTTCACATAGTGTGAAATGATATGTCCTACTCTGCGCCCTAGTTCCTGTGTTCGCGCTAGCCCTTGAAGCGCTTCCTAGCCCGCTTCGCGTTAGCCATTTGCAACTTGTATGTTTTGCACCAACGCTTGCACTCATCGGGAATCTCACGCAAGCGCGCACTATACCATGACTTGTGCTCGTCTCCCTCAATGACATAGGCCGTTGTACTGTCTAGCGTTCCCGCGCGTTCCGCCTTTTCCCAATTATGAATAGTCTCCCGTGCAACGCCCGCCATCCATGCGACTTCCGTTTGATGAAGCGGCCTTTTCGCCGCCGCCCGCGCCGCCGCAATCGCGCCGCGCGTTTCGGCTTCCGCCCTTGCCTTGTCGGCTTCCGCCCGTTGTCCAGCCGCAACGGCATCGCGCGCAAGCCGCAAAGCGTCACTTGCCATTAAACGCGCTTCCAGCTCGGCGCGCCGCGCGGAAATGGCCTGTTCCACTGTCCAGCGGAAGTCGGCATCCTCTCGCTCTTCGCCTTCGGGCGTGTATTGCAATTCGTCCGCGAGGCGTTCTTCAATGTCGCGCAATTCAATCTCGGTCTGCGCGTCGCTCACGGCGGCAATCAATGCGCGCCGCGTCACCCGTTCCGTGTTCTGCGTGCTTTCCAGTCCGCCATGCGCGGAGAGAGACGGGAAGGGGGCTTGCGCGCCTTCGCGTCTGTTGCCTGTATGCTTTTGCTTGCCCATGCTTCCCGCCTCTCTGCGCGCTTCCTCGCGGCCTTTACGCGCGCGCGGCCCGTTCGCCCGCTTGCGCACTGTTGCGGATTGCCGCCAGCGCGGCCTGTTCGTGCTTCGTCAGCGTCAGCCCGTCGGGCTCTCTGCGCGCCGCGTTCACGGACATGCGCAACCAGCCCTCGGCCCATTCGGTCATGCTCTGGCCGCACGCCTTCGCCGCCGCCTGTGCCAATATCAGCAACTCGGCGGATATTGCCACACTGGCGCGGTTCGTGTCGGCCTCGCTCCAGCCCATGCGCAAGGCGTAGCGTCTGGAATCGGCAACGGCCAGCCGCAACGCTTCGCGTTCCTCTGGCCTGTCGTATGCGCGGCGCAAGGCCGTCAATGACTGTGCCAGCCAGTCGCGCCTCCACGGCATAAGCCGCGCGCCGCGCACCTCGGCCGCCGTTCCGTAGTACGCGCGCCCGTCTGGCGCAATCGCAACCGTGCGCCCGCCCCTTTTCGCTGTGCGCCATTTGGCGCAACTGTTCGCGGTCTTTCCCGCCGTCGCTGTGTGCCTGTTCATGGTGTTTCACCTCCATGTAAAAACCCCGCGCAAGCAAGGTGAAACATACGGCGCGTGTCCGTAGACTTGCAAGCGCGGGGAAGTCGTGTTGTCGGGCTCTCGCCCTTGTCACGCGCTTTCCTTGTTTGGTGTGGGTGTTTCACTTCCCGTTTCTCCAAAACTGTCAGTAGTGTATCATATTCGGCCGCGCGGCGCAAGCCGCTATTCCGCCTTCGCCAGCCTCTTGTCTATCTCGGCCCTCGCCGCCTCCAACTGTTCGCGGGTCATGCCGTCCAGAATGGCACAGAAGGCGCAAGGAACGGCCACGGAACGCGCCGCGCCGTCTGGCAAGGCAATTGCCCCTCCCACATCTGGCAAGGCCGCCACGGCGTTTTTAAGCGCGTCCTCGCTTTCGTGGAAGTAATGGCGCGTCATGGCTGTGCTTGTGTGTCCAACTATGCTCTGAATCAGCGCAAGGGGCACGCCAGCGTTCGCGGCCATGCTCACAAAAGTGTGTCGCAGACTGTGGAAGCCAACTTCAACCACGGCCCGCGTATCGTCTTTCCCCTTGCGGTTCGTGCGTATTCCGCACGCCTTGAAGGCGGCCTGTATCTTCACTGTCACGGCGGCCCTGTCGGCAAGGTATGCCTTCGCGGTCTGCGGCATCACATATCCTGTGCGGTCTGCGCTCGGCGTTTCCTCCAGAATGTTGGCCAGCGTTCCGTGAATCGGTATCACAACGGGCCGCCCGTGTGCGTGCTTCGCGGTCTTGCGGGGTATGACGGCAACCATGCGTCTGGCAAGGTCAACATTCCCCCACTCCAGCAAGGCGCAATCGCCCAGCCGCAACCCCGTATATATGCCAACCGCAAAAAGCGTGCGCATTTCGCCTTCTGCGCTCTCGCAGACGCGGCGCAACTCGTCCACTGTCAGTTCGCGCCGCGTCTGGCCCTTGTCCTCGTTCTTGTGCGCTATCTTCTCCCACGGGTTCGCCTCCAGTCGCGCCGTCTCTTTCAGCGTTTCCCAGATACGGGTGAAAAGCGTCGCGTACTTGTTGAAGGTGTTTGCGCTGTACCGCTTCGCTATGTCGGCCATAAACTCTTCCGCCACTTGCTTCGATACATGGCGCATTTCCGTGATTGTCGGGTAATGCTTCGCCATCCACTTCGCCAGTCGGGTGTACTGGCTCTCGTACATATCCATCGTTGCCGCGCCCGTGTCGGGCCTCTCGCTGGAAGCCCTGTACGCGGCAAAACCGCCAGCAAGGCTGGTCGCTGGCCGCGTGTCCTCGTACGCTTTCAGTTCGGCGGTCACGCCTTGCACCTTCGCCGCCAGCCCCTCCAGAATCTGTTTGTCAGCACCTAGGCGGAAGGGCGCGGTAAACTCTTCAAGTTTTTTCGCGGCCTCCCGCTTGTCGCTTGTGCCTGTCGGTCGGGTGTATGTTTTCCCGTTCACTGTCCAGCGGGCGCGCCACAGCCGCCCGTGTAGTTCCAGCGTTCCGTTTCCGTTCGCTCTCGCGTGTTTCTTTCGTGCCATGTTTCGGCCTCCTGTTTCACTTGTCAGCCTGTGGCCAGTCGGGGGCTTTTCCTCATTTTGCCGCCCTCTGCGCCGTCTCGCCGTGTATGATACCAAATCGGCCGATTAAATGCAACCATAATCACCACATTATCACCACATTTTTTTAGAAGCCAATAAAATGGGCATTTTTTACAGACTGTAAATCTGCTGGCTTACGCCTTCCAAGGTTCGAATCCTTGCCCCACCACCATTCAAGCCCCGTGAAAGCGGGGTTTTTCTTTTTGTCCGTCTTCCATAACCTGCCGCGTTTATGGTATAATACCCGAATCTCATGAAATGGAATGACATGAAAATCAGGTGCGGGCTTGCGGTTCTGTCCATGGCGGCGCTGGCTGTCGGATTCAGGGCGATGGTTTTTTCGCATCTTCCCGCCATGTTCAACGCGCCCGAGGAGGATCTTTCCTTCGGATGGTACGTTCCGCTTTTTTCCCTTTACGTGCTTTGGACCGAGCGCAAGGAGCTTCTCAAATCCGCGGGATCGCCGTCCTGGGCGGGCGCGGCGCTATGCCTTCCTTTCGTCTTTCTGGGGCTTCTCGGCGCGCGGGGGCTGCAGGTGCGTTTCGAGCTTCTCGCCTTTGCCGGGCTTCTTGTTGCGCTTCCCTGGGCGATATTCGGCCGCGGCACGGCCAAGAGAGTCCTGTTCCCTGCGGCGTTTCTGCTTTTCTGCATGCCGTTGAATTCGTATCTGTCGCTCGTAACGGTGCATCTGAGGCTTCTGGTGAGCGCAGTGTCGTCCGGACTGTTGTCCGGATTCGGAATGGATATCGTCCGCCAGGGGAACCTGATCGCGCTTCCCGGCGTCGTCATCGGCGGCGAGACGTTTGTCATAGACATAGCCAATCCATGCAGCGGGCTGAGATCGATTTTCGCGCTCCTAGCTCTCTCCGCAGGCTACGGCTACTTCACCCAGCCCACGTGGACAAGGCGTGCGATGCTCTTCGCCCTTGCGGTTCCGTGCGCCGTTGCGGGCAACATTCTCAGGATCGTCACCATCTGCATCGCGGCTAAGACGTGCACGCCCGCATTCGCGGTCGGCTTCTACCACGACTTCGCCGGATATGTCGTCTTTCTCGTCGCGCTGGCGATGCTGGTGGGGTGCGGCGGGCTTCTGAGCGCGGCGGCGGCCAGAATGGGGCGCAGAAGAGCCGCGTCCGCCGAAGGGGAAGCTGGCCCGCTCCCCGGAGGAGAGACGTTCGCCGAGGAGGAGACGTCCGTTCCGGAGCCATGCGGCAGAGGCTCCGCGCCCGCTTTCGCAGCGGTTCTTTGCACCGTTGCGGCGATGGCGTTCCAGACTGTCGCGCCGAATCCGCGCGTGGCGGAGGCGCCAGAGGCCGGTCTTCCTCTCATCCTGGACGTGAACTGTCCTTCTGCGATCGGGCGGCCGCTTCCGGAGGAATTCGGATTTTCTCTTCCCGATGTGCCCGCGGGCACGCAGAGGTTCGTCGGCATGCCGATCGGGCCTTCCGTGGCCGAAACCAATCTGCTGATAGGCGCCGAGATATCCAAGCGCGCATACATGCCTGGGGTGTGGAACGTCAAATTCCCGGAGTACCTTGATTCTCTCAGGGGTAGCGTACGTCTGAAGGAAAACATGCTGAAGGCCCTTGAGGCATCCGGCAAGGGAGAGGCGGCCGAAGCCGATCTTGAGGCGAGGCGGGCCTTCCTGCTCAGGGACGCCCTTACGCTCTTCAGCGTCTCCACCGTGACGAGCGGACCCGACAAGCAGTCGCTTCACCGCCCCGAGCTGTGCCTTCCCTCCCAGGGGTTCGACATGGGCGAATCGAAAACATTGCGCATAGGCGACATCGACTGGCGCGTCATAAGGCTTGCCGCAAAGGGCGGCCGCGGCGAGGCGCTTTTCGCATATACGTTCTTCAACCAGGAAGGCTACCGCACGGATTCGCACGTGGCAAGAATCGTCCGCGACACGTGGGACAGGACTTTCAGGAACACTGTCGACCGCTGGGTCATGGTCTCGGTTCAGCTGTACATCCCGGATGAAGGTCTGCTCGGGGCGGTTCTCGATTCGCTCAAGAACGTCGGGATGCAGGAGGGTCCGGCGGAGCCGTCCAAGCCGGAGACCGCTTCCGGGAAGGGGGGAGAGGAGTGATTCTGGCCGGGTTCGCTCCGGTTTCGGCGGCTCTGAAGACGGTCGACTACCTGATCGCCTTCGGCGGAGCGCTCGTCCTCACGCTCGTACTCACTCCGATCGTGCGCGAAATGAACCGTGCGATGGGAATGGTCGACAAGCCCGACCCCAGGCGGATCAACAAAGTGCCGATTCCGCGGGGCGGCGGGCTCGCCCTGTTCATCGGGTTCGGCGTGTCTTACACGCTGTTCCTGATCCTGTCGGGGCGTCCGCCGATAGCCTCGGCGAAGAGTCTTGCGTCCGGAGTGTCGCGCTGGAATCTTCATCTGAAGTTGTTCGCCATCGCGTCGGGCGTTGTGGCGCTTGGGTATGCAGACGACAAATTCGGGCTTCCTCCGAAGATCAAGCTTCTTGGACAGCTTCTTGCGGCTTTTCTTGTATGGAGCTGGACGGACCTCGGCTTCAGCCGGCTGTGGCCAGCCATCCCGGGATGGCTGGATTGCCCCTTGACCATGTTTTGGATTGCGGGGGCGATAAATGCTTTCAATCTCATCGACGGGCTCGACGGGCTTGCCTCCGGCATAGCGTTCATCGCGACGCTCGGCATGGCCGGAACCCTCCTCATCATCGACAGTCCGCAGACGACGCTTGCATATTTCGCGTTTGCGGGCGGTCTTCTCGGCTTTCTCCGCTACAACTACAATCCGGCGAGCGTCTTTCTGGGCGATTCGGGATCCATGTTCATCGGCTTCATGCTTTCGGTTCTGCCGCTCGTCTCGCAGGTGCCCAATTCCGTGCTCGTGTCGGTGGGGGTGCCTCTTCTTGCGATGGGAGTTCCGATCTTTGATACGTCTCTGGCCATCGTGCGCCGCTCGATACGCCACATGATCCGCAAGCGGGATGCTTCGGCGACCGAGAACGGAGAGGTCATGACCGCCGACGCCGATCATCTCCACCACCGCATATTGCGCGCCGTCGGCCTGAGCCAGCGAAAGGCTGCGTGGACGCTTTATCTCGTGACCGCTGCCGCAGTCGCATGCGGACTTTTCGCCGCCGCCAGCAAGTCGAGGACTGCCGGACTTTGGCTTCTTGCGGTCGCGGGGGCGTCTGTCGTGATATTCAAGAACATGGCCAGGATCGAGTTCTACGACGCGGGCCGGCTGCTTAACGCCGTCGCACGGAACCATACGGTGGCGGCGCGCCGGCTGAGGGCGCGGCTCAGGGTGCCGATCATGCTTGCGGCCGATATAGCGCTGATGATATTCATATATCTTTTGCTGTGCTGGGCCTGGCGCGTAGACGCTCCGGGGAACGCCGTGAGGCTCGGAATGCTCATAAGAGTCTCGGTGCTCTTCGCGTTCCTCGTCCTCTTCCGGGCCTACCGCACCGTATGGTCGCGCGCGGTCCTCTCAAATTACATGCGCATTGCGGGGGCTTGCTTCTTGGGTTCGCTTGTCGGCGGCGCAATCGCATTCGCGGCATCGGCGACAGGACCGTACGCGTCGGTCCGTTTCTCGGCCACGTTTGGCATCGCGTCACTGCTTGCGATCGCCGGGGTCAGGCTGTTCCGCCCGCTGGTGCGCGACGTGTTCTACGCGCTCGACTGCTCGCGTCTAAAGGGGCGCAAGGACGTGTCCAGAGTCCTTGTCTACGGCGCGGGCCTCAGGTACCGGACGTTCCGCCGCGAACTTGTCCGCACCACAAGCGCCAATACGCGCATCATAGTGGGGCTTCTTGACGACGACATCCTCATGCGCGGCGAATACATCGGCGGCATACGCATAGAAGGCACTCTGGCCGAGGCTCCGGAGATAATCAACCGTCTCAATGCGGACGCGGTTGTCGTCGCCTGCGAGGTCAAGCCGGAATGGCTGAAGATCGTTCGCAAGACGCTTGAGCCGACGGGCGTCAAGGTTACGCTCTTCACGTTCGGCGAGACGGAAGTAACAGCAAAGGAGGAATCATGGCCTACGGAAAAGACGAAGTGATGGCATACCACAGGGGAGGGAAGGTTTCGGTGAAGCTTCCCCGCCCGTTGAAGACCAAAGACGATCTTTGCCTTGCGTACACGCCGGGCGTCGCGCACGCCGTGAAGGCGATAGCCTCCGACCCCGGCAGCGTTTATGAATGCACGGCCAAACCAAACCTTGTCGCGGTCGTCTCCGACGGCACAGCGATTCTCGGGCTCGGCGACCTAGGCGCGGCGGCTTCGATCCCGGTCATGGAAGGCAAGGCCGTTCTGTTCAAGGCGTTCGGCGACGTGGACGCATGGCCGGTTCCGCTGGACCATTGCCGCATCGGAGGGGAAAGCGCCGGGAAGACAGACCCCGCCAGAGTGATCGCCGCGGTGAAAGCGATCGCCCCGCAGTATGGCGGCGTCAATCTCGAGGATATCGCATCCCCCGCCTGCTTCGAAATCGAGGATGCGCTCGATCGCGAGCTGGACATCCCCGTTTTCCACGACGACCAGTGGGGAACGGCCGTCATATCGCTCGCGGGCGTCATGAATTTCGCCTCGCTCGCGGGGAAAAAGATGGATGAGCTCAAGGTTGTGATGAACGGCGCCGGCGCCGCCGGGATACGCATTTGCGAAATGCTGAAGGCGGCAGGCGTCAAGGACGTCACCATGTGCGACACGAAAGGGACGATCCGCAAGGACCGCACCGACCTGAACCCCTACAAGGCAAGGCACGCCGTCGATACGAAGGCGCTCACGCTCAAGGAGGCTCTCGCCGGAGCGGACGTCTTCATCGGCGTCTCCGCGGCGAACGTGCTTACGGGGGAGGATGTGAAGACGATGGCTGAATTCCCCGCCGTCTTTGCGATGGCCAACCCCGATCCCGAAATCGCCCCGGAAGAGGTGAAGAAGGCTCTCGCCGGGCGCCGGTATGTCATGGTCACCGGCCGCAGCGACTACCCGAATCAGATAAACAACGTGCTTGGCTTCCCATATCTTTTCCGCGGTGCGCTGGACGTCATGGCGACGACGATCAACACCGAAATGAAGGTCGCGGCCGCGAATGCGCTCGCGGCGCTCGCCCGTGAAGAGGTTTCGGCCGAAGTCCAGGCGATCTATCCCGACGAAAGGCTCGTTTTCGGCACGGACTACATAATCCCCAAGGCTTTCGACCGCCGCCTCTTCGTGGAGGTCAGCTATGCCGTCGCCGAAGCCGCCGTCAAGACGGGCGTCTCCCGCAGAAACGTGGACCTTTCGGCGTACCGCCGTGAATTGGAGGAAAGAAATGAAATTCGCTGAAATCGCCGTCGCGTCCGCCATCGCCATGGCGGCAATCCCCGTTTGCGCCGAAATCCAGATGAGAGGCGTGGTCGAGGGATATTACGGCCGTCCCTGGGGAACGGAAGGGCGCCTGTCGCTCCTCGAGTTCATGGGCAAGGAGAAGATGAACGTCTTCATCTACGGTCCCAAAGACGATCCGTACCACCATTCGAAATGGCGCGAGCCCTATCCGGAATCCGAGATGGCGGACTTCAGGAAACTCCTCTCCTGCGCGAAAAAGAACGGAGTCGATTTCTATTGGGCGATCCATCTCGGCGGCGGGTTCAAGAAAGGCAGCGAAGAGGACTATTCAGCGCTTTTCAGGAAGCTGGGCTTGATGTATGATGCCGGATTCCGCTCTTTCGCGGTCTTCTTCGACGACTTCGGCGGGGCCGATGCGGCTTTCCACGCCGAGATATGCAACCGCATAGTCAAGGAGTTCTTCCCGAAACACTCCGGCTGTTCGCCTCTCATAATGTGTCCCAACGTGTACTGGGGGACGGGCAACCCCTACCAGAAGACTCTGGGCGAGAAACTTGACATGTCCGTGAGGATCATGTGGACCGGAGGCTGGATCTGTTCCGACATCCGGGAGGAGGATGTCAAGAAGATCACGGCCGATTTCCGCCGGCCGCCGTTCATCTGGTGGAATTGGCCCGTCAACGACTATTGCCGCTCCAAGGTCCTTCTTGGCCGCACTTACGGACTCGACCACGCGGGATTCTCCGGCTTCGTCTCCAACCCGATGGAGAATTGCGAAGCGAACAAGATAGCGCTCCACGGCATCGCCGCATGGTGCCGCGACCCCGGGAAGTTCGACTCCGTGAAAAACTGGGAGGAATCGTTCGCTCTTCTTTATCCCGACCCCAAGATCGCCAAGGCAATGCGGATATTCGCCGAGCACAATTCCGACCAGGGGCCCAACGGACACGGCTACAGGCGAGAGGAAAGCGTCGCCGCAGCCCCGCTGTGCGCAAGGGCGCGCGAAGAGTACACGGCCGGCGGAAAGCTTTCCCCGAAGACGGCCGCGGAGCTCAAGTCTCTTTTCCGCAAGGTCGGCAAGGCGTCCCGCACGCTTCTCAAAGAACTTCCCAAGGACAAGGGTCTTGGGTGGGAGCTTCAGGGGTGGTTCGAGGCCGAGGAGTATCAGATGGCCCAGGGTCTTAAGGCCATCGAGCTCATGGAGGCGAAGGACCCCAAGGCCCGCTCCAAGGCTGTGGCTGCGCTGAAAAAGATACGCGCCAAGGCGGCAGTTGCCGTCGAGGCCCACCGCGAGAAGTTCGCTGCCGCGACTTTCGACGGCGACAAGGGGCATATACGCGTCCCCGAGGCGTCGACTACCGAACTCAAGCCTGTTGTCATGATGATTCTCGAGGGCGAGCTCAGGAAAATGTACAGCGCCAAGACCGGAGCGGACTTCGATGCCGCGGATGGTTTTGCGGCATTCGCTCCGAAATCCTGCGGGAAGACCCTCCAGACGAACAGGGACGGCAAGTATGCCGGAATCGTCAGGGTTCTCGAAAACATCCGCATTGCGCCGGACGAGTCGTTCGGCCTTTCCGTTCCGGCCAAATGGGAGACGGACTACTTCCACGCAAAGCTCGGAAGCGGCGAGCCGGCCAAGCACGGCATCATAGAACTTTCAAAGGACGGGAAAACGTGGACAAAGCTCGACTCCGACATCGACGGAGAGCAGATGCAGAAACGTCTTCCTGTCGAAGCCGGTTGGAGGCATGCCCGATACAGGAACACTTCCGGCGAACCGGTGGACGTAAAAGTCAATCTGTTCAAGTTCGACGTGCGTGGTGTTCAGGACTCGATAGACTCTCTGTTGGAGGAGTTGTAAGCGCTCCGATAAATCCCTAGTAGGGACAATACCATTTCGCGCCAAAACAGCACTTTCGGTTTTGGCGCGAAAATTGTATAATATTGTCAGTTTTGCGGGGTTCACACAGGAGCGCATATGCCGAACGAAAAAGTCAGTCGCATAAGTGATGCAGTCTCCGTCCTGAGCAGGGATGGTGGGCTTGTCGTCGGCCCCGTGACCCAATACCTTCCAATACGCCGGGGTTCGCCGGAGGACCTGCCTTCGTGCATTACCGGCGATATGAGAAGGCTTCTCCAAATCGATTTCGAGCTCAGCCGCTGCTGTTTCGATGGAATGTTCGAGTTTTACATTCATTTCCCCAAGGACAGCCGCTATTTCCTTTCCGCTGCGCGATATGCCGTAATCGGCGCGACCGGTCTCGGCGACACGGGGCTTTTCAACTGCATTCTCAACGACGTCATGGAGTATCCGGACCGTGTCGGCCATCCGCAGGCCGAGATTGGCGTCAAGGTTTTCAACGTGTGGCTGCGGCAGTGGCTGAGGGTTACGGAAGAGGATGCGTGCACGTCGCTGCGCAGCATAGATCCCGGCGAGATTCCGCCCTCGTGGCGTCCGATGATCAGCTACTCGCTGATGCATTCCATGCTTACCAGGGGAGAGTGCCTTGCGACATACGCGATGGCGGTGTCCATCCTCCTTGACTGGAACGGGATCTTCGGCGAAGCGGAGGACGCGCCGTGGGTCAAGGTCGCATGCGCTCTCTGCTGCCGCGACATGGGCAACGAGGAGGACGAGAAGCTATGGTTCTCGCGCGCCATAGAAGATGCGGTCGGCATGTGCCATGCGCTGCCCTTCATGGGGATTGCCATGGGCCCGGGAAGCGTGCTCGAGAAGCTGCTTCAGGAGAAGGCTCCGAAGATATTCGAGATTGTGCATTCCAAAGGAACCGCCTTCCATCGCAACCGTGTCAAGCTTCACAACGCGTTCACCGGCGGCAAAGTCTCGGAATTGCTTTCGCCTCGCGAGTTCTATATGGTGAAAATGGTCGTGAAGAAGCTCGGCTACAAGGAAATCGCCGCCAGGATGGGCGTTTCCCTCGGAAGAGCCAAAAACATCGCCCTCAGGATATACGGCAAGCTCAACGTCCACAGCAAGAAAGAGCTCGCGGCTTACATTTGGTAGCGGCGGGATCCCGTCCGGCGTCGCCCGGATGCGGGGTGGCTAGCTTGCCGTCATTTTGGTATAATATGCGGCGATATGAAAATACTAGGTGAACCTTTGTTTGCAAAGGATGCGGATGGCCGTCTCGCCAGCCGCGTCGGCACGCTGTTTTTCAAGACCCCCGGTCTCGTGACGCGCAGGGGCATCCACGCCATGCAGCGCATGATGTGGATCGACGAAGTCAACGCCGGAAGGGCCGCCAAGGGGCTTCCTCCGATGACCGAGGCGGAGGAGGAAGAGGAGCTCGCGGAGTCCGTCGACTTGATTTTCACGGAGGATTGCGTCCTCATCCGTCCCGATCCAAACCATATGGATCTTGCCATGCGCGCCGACGAGGAGCTTCAGAAACTCGTTTCGAAGAGAAAGATCCGGTTTCTCAACACTCATGCGGCGAAAGTCCGCAACGCCCTGCGGGCGCGCGGAGAGAACTGGCGCATGGCGCGTCAGCCGATCTCCCAGGACGACATGGCCCGCCTCATCGAGAACTCCAGGGTGGCGATCAGCGGCGAGCCATTCTACTACTACAATTCCGCCACCGGCACGCGCTATGTGACAGTTGCCGGCTCCGAGGGCCTTGCGCATCTTCCGGCCGGGGCCTGCCGCGAGCAGATGAAGGAGGCGCAGAAGATGCTGACGAGGCGCAACCGCCTCGGTCACGTCGAGCTGGATCTGTTCCCTACCACTACGCCCCCCGAGATAAAGCAGAATTTCAAGTCTCTCGACATCGATTCCCTCTCCGACGAAGAGCTTACGGCCACCATCGAGCGTCTTGACGCAGAGTGGAGGATGTCCATCCCGCCCGAGCTTCGCGAAGAGTCTGTCGACAACTTCGACTGGCGCAACGCCATGTGCGCGACGATATCCGCCGGCCCGAACGAGACCTCTGCGGACGAACGCGACCTCATACAGGGTATAAGCCCCGAGTTCTACCGGCAGATCGAATGGCTCCCCGGCGCGAGGATAGCCGACGGCGAGCTGATTTTCGATCCGCTTTGGGACGAGTGGATACGTACGCGCGATCCCGAGCTCGCCGAGCTCTGCGATCCGCGCGCCAGGAACATACTTTTCAATTTCATGCGCCAGTTCGGCGATTTCGAGTATCTGAACGTCGGGCGCATCGTCAATTCGCTCGCCCGCAGCCCCATAGCCGGCTCGCGCCGCGGCAGCGTGTACATATTCCAGTACAAGGTCGCTCAGATCTCCGAGCCCCAGATATCGATTCTCCGTTTCCAGAAGTGGGGCACGGCCGAGCATCTTGACGAGGGCAAGGATCTGCTTGCTGCGACGCTGGAGGCGAACGAGTACACCGACTACATCATGGACCGCCGCCTCATGTGCCAGCAGCTGGGCATGACGCTTCCGCCGTACCTTGGCATCGGGCAGTTCACAGAGCCCTACCTCGGGAAGAACCAGTATCGCGGAACGACGATCCGCACGTCCTTCTTCATGCGCGCATACGTACCCGGAACGGCGTCGGACAAGATTCCGACCGTCCGCTACCGCAATCCCGCATTCGCCCTGAAGTTCGCAAAGCTCATGGGCGAGGCCGCCGCCATGGACTTGATCGTAGGGAGAAGGTCCACCGAGACCAAGGAGAACCTCTTCGACAGGAACTATGAAGTCGTGCAGCTGGGGGCGGACGGTCTTCCCGCCAGGATTGTCATAACCGATCATGCCGGAACGTTCGTAAACTATCTCCATGAGCTGGAGGATTCTGTCGCGCCATACGCCAATGTCGTGCGCCGCCGCGTAAAGTGGCTTTCTGATCCCGGCGCTTTCGCCTCGGCATATGTCGAGTCGTTCGCCGCGAAGCTTTCGTCCGTGCAGACGCGCTACCGCGCCCGCCGCCGCGCCTTCGACGAGCTCTTCGTGCACCGTCCGTTCGACGTCGCAGGCTCCGGCGCGTACCGCTGGGCGAAAACGCTCGAACGTCTCGACAGGTGCGACACGGAGCAGGTCGCCGCACGCCTCATGGAGGCGATCGGCGCCTGACGCCTGCCATGTGGCGCTACGTTCTCAGACGAGTCCTGGAAGTCGTTCCGACGACTTTCGGGATTCTTTTGCTGACGTTCGTCCTTTTCAACGTCGTATCCGGAGGCTCGCCCGCGCTCACCATCCTCGGAAAGGGCGCGAGCGAGAAGTCTGTGGCGGACTTCAACAGGAAGTACGGCTACGACAAACCGCTTCTCGTCGGGGACGGGGACTTCTTCGACAGCCAGTTCTTCAACTTCCTGAAGAGCACTGCGAAAGGCGATCTGGGCTACTCCACCGAACAGGACGAGCCTGTGATCGATATCCTCAAGCGAGGCGTGGGCCCGTCGCTTTCCCTCACCGTTCCGATTCTCGCGATAGGCATTGCATTCGCGCTGTTCCTCGCGCTTCTCTCGGCCGCATACCGCGGCAGGCCTCACGACAAGGTCATACTGTTCATCTCCGCCGCGCTGATGAGCGTCAATTACGTCGTATGGGTCCTCGCGGGGCAGTTTCTGCTGGCGTACAAGGCCGGGTGGTTTCCGATCTGGGGCTATGGCGGGCCGGAATATCTCGTTCTGCCCGTAATGATAGGCGTGCTGAGTTCGCTTGGGATGGACGTAAGGTTCTTCCGCACCGCAATACTCGACGAGCTCTACAAGCCTTACGTCCTTACTGCGAGGGCCAAAGGCCTTTCTCGCGCCGTCATCATGACGCGCCATGTCCTGAGAAACGCCCTCATACCGATCGTGACGTACGTATCGCTATCGATTCCCTATCTGTTCACCGGTTCGCTTCTGCTGGAAAGCTTTTTCGGCATCCCCGGTCTTGGGTCGGTGTCCATCAATGCGATACAGTCTGCGGATCTTGCCGTAGTCCGCGCCGTCGTGATACTTGGCGCTCTTCTCTACCAGTTCGTGAATCTGGTGACGGACCTCATCTACGCCTTTCTGGATCCGCGTGTCGCGCTTTAGACCCGTCCCGCGTTCCGGCGCGGCGTGTTTACAACCTGTAGACAACAGGAAGACATCTTCAAACAAGACACGTCTACCAATCGCGTCGGCAGTGTGATATACTAATGCCCAATGGACAGCATAAAGACTCCACCCAACAATGTCGAGGCCGAACGCGCGGTTCTCGGCTCCATTCTTCTCGACACGACCGGGCGCAGCGAAGACCGCGTCATGGATCTGTGCCTCACCGGCGCAGTGACGCCCGAGACTTTCTACGATCCGAAAAACAGGGCGATCTACGCTGCCATGGTTTCGCTGAACCGCCTCGGCAAACCGCTCGATGCGCTTGTTCTCATAGAGCATCTGCGCGCAGACGGCAAGCTTGAAGCCGTCGGGGGGGTCGGCTACATAGAGTCGCTCATAGACCAGACCCCCACGACCGCCCATGCCGAACACTACATAGGCATAATTCGCGGCAAGCATCTTAGGCGCACCATGATAGACCGCGCCACGGAGGTCGTGGGGAAATGTTTCGACGAAAAGGAGTATCCCGATCCGCAGACGGTGCTGGGCGAAGCCGAGAAGTCCTTCCTCGAAATCGGCGTGACCAACGACAAGACCATGTCGTGGGATGCGGCCATAGACGACAGTTTCCATCGCATAAATGCGATGTTCACGGCAGACGGCAACACCTTCGAAGGGCTTTCGACCGGTCTCAAGCATCTCGACGAGAAGCTCCAGGGGCTGAAAAACTCCGAAATGATTGTCATCGCGGCCCGTCCTTCCGTGGGCAAGACCTCGCTTGCGATGAACATAGCCGAAAGCTGCGCGCTCGGGCAGATGCTTACGCTCTCCGGCGGGGGCTATCCTCCGGTTAAATCCGACGGGGGAAAGCGGCATCCCGTGATGATATTCTCTCTCGAAATGCCGGTCGAGGCTCTGACGAAGCGCATGGTCGCGGGACGCGCCCACATCAACATGTGGAGGCTGAACAGGAACATCTGCGCGAAAGACGAGAAGCAGAGGCTGATGGGCAACCTTTTCACGGCCGTGAGCGAGCTCAAAGGCGCACCGATATATGTGGACGATTCGGCCGGACTGGACATCATGGATCTCCGCGCGCGGGCCAGGCGCGCGAAGAAACAGTGGGGCATAGAGCTTGTCGTCATAGACTACCTCCAGCTCTGCACATGCCGGGAGGCCGCACGCCAGGCGAGCCGGCAGATAGAGGTTAGCATGATATCCCAGCAGATCAAGGCCATGGCGAAAGAGCTTAAAATACCAGTGATCGTCCTTTCCCAGCTCTCCCGCGCCAACGAGCAGCGCGGAGACAGGTTCGAGAAGCCGAAGCTCTCCGATCTCCGCGATTCCGGCGCCATCGAACAGGATGCGGATGTCGTATTCCTTCTGCGCAGGCCTTCCCGCAACGCGGCCGATCCCGAGTCCAGCGACGAGCATCTCGCCATCATAGACGTCGCCAAAAACAGAAACGGGGAGATAGGAGAGGTGAGGGCAAATTTCGTGCGGGAATACGTCCGTTTCGAAGACCGTCCCCTCGAAGTCAAGGAACCGGAAGGCTTCCAAACGTCAGAGCCGCCTCCTTTCGGACCGGAACACTTCCAGGATCCGCTAATTTGACGCTTTGCGCGCGCCACGCGCATGCCGATTTTTGGTATAATATCCGCTTGTGAAGAAGTTTTTCGCCAGATTCGGAGCCCCTCTAGCGGTGGCGGCTCTTTTGTGCGCCGGAATCGCCGGGCAGGTCGCCCTCGCGCACGTGCGCATCGAGGAGACTCCGCATATCGGCGAAAGCGTGATAGCGGCCTTGGGCGGAGCGCGCGCGCTTGCTTCGGAGGTCGTCTGGTACCGCGTCAACCGCCTCGAACAGGACGGACGCTTCGGCGAGCTTATGCAGCTGGCCGATCTTCTCACGAAGCTCGAGCCCCACGATGCCGAGGTATGGACCTATTCCGGCTGGAACCTCGCCTACAACATCTCTTCGAGAATGCCGCGCATCGAGGACCGCTGGCGGTGGGTCTATGCTGGGATGCGGCTTATGCGCGACAGCGGACTTTCCTGGAACCCCGGAGATCCCGACATCTGCCGGGAACTCGCGTTCATGTTCGAGATGAAGATCGGTCTCGACAACATGGATGTCGCAGCTCCCCTCTACCGCGAGGAGTGGCGTAAAATCGTTGCGGACGCTGCCGCGCGCGATGCATGGGCCGAAATCGGCATGGATCGCGCGCGCATGGACGAGATAAGCCGCAGGGAAGGGATGACCGACTGGTCCAATCCGCAGGCGGTCGCATACTATTTCGCCGATCTCGGGATGGATCGCGCCAACTCCTCCCAGAAGCCCTTCCTGAACGAAATACGCCGCCAGACCAGGAAACTTTATTTCGAAGGATTCAAGAAAGGGGCCGAATGACGCTTCCTGCCGTTCTCTGCGCCGCGGTTTTGACGAATCCCGCAGTCCCCGGACTTTACGGCGGACCCTGGGAGGTCTCCGTTTCCGCCGGCGGAAAGACCGAAAGCCGGCTTCTTGACATGGAGGGGAACCTTGTCGCCGGTCCTTTCGCCGCGAAGAAGTTCACCGTGCCGCAAGTCGAGACGTGGAACGCCGAAAATCCCGTATGGTACGTCCTCGAGACGGTGGAGGACGGCGTAAAGGAAGAGACGGTTTTCGGATTCTCGGAGCGCAAGCTTACCGATCATGGGTTTTTCGTCAACGGACGCAACGTCTGCCTGAAATTCGGTCCGAAAGAGCTGAACGGCAACGCCGCCATCGAGGGTGGGCCGGTTTCCCCGGAAGAGGCGTGGAAAAACGGAGTGTATCTGCTTCCCGGATCGGTCAAGACGCCCGATGCCCGCTGCGGCGACGGCGACGCCATGTTCCACGCCTTCCGCGACTGGTCCGTGACGGGGACGAACTACAACCAGAGATTCGTGGTCCGCAACCGCAACTCGTTCATCGATGCGACCGGCGTCACGTGCCGCTGGCATCTTCTTCTGGACGGCGAGGAGGAGGACGACGGCGTCGTCGATCTCTACGGACTGGGCCCGGGACAGGAGACCGTGCACGACATGATTCCCGAGGCGATAGAGGCTCTCTCCGGCGGGAAGAGCGTGAGCGTGAGATTCACGTTCGAGGACGAGGACGGAAAGACGCTCGCGGAGGACCAGATCGACCTCGCCCTTGCGCGCGAACTGGATTCCCTCGCCGGGCCTAAAGGATGGATCCCGGATTGGCTTGCGTTCGGTTTCATGAAACCCAAGGTCGGTTTCTCGCTGGAGACGGCAGGCGCGGCGAATAAGGTCCGCACGTTCAAGGCGAATGGCTTGAAATTCAAATACGGCGATGACGCGACCGAGGAAGGCGCGCTCTGGAAGACGGGGCTGATCTTCGACACGATGCTCGTCCATTCCGTCTTGCCCTGCCGCGAAGTCCCGGCGGATGGGGGGCCGTTCGTTCTGCGCAAGCCTCTTTTCCCAGTAGTGAACAGGGAAGGTGCGCTTTCGTTCGTATCGGTCGGCGAGAGGAATGGAGTGGGGTATTCGGCGGAATGGACGGTTCATCCCTTCGGCGTCGTCTCCGTCAAGGCCCGGCTCAAGGCGACGGCGGCGCCTTTCGGCACGCGTCTCGGGTTCGTGTTTCAGTGTCCCACGTCTTCTTTCAGGACATGGGCCGGCGAGGAGCTGGAATGGTTCGGCCTCGGACGCCGCGCGACGCGTCCGGGCGACGCGGAAGGGGCTTTCCTCGGACGTTGGGAAACGGAAATCCAATCTCCGCCATGGTCGTTCAGCGCGGAGGAGGTTCGCGGCGTGCGGCTCGGCGGTTTTACGGTCAGGACGCTCGGCGTTCCTTTCGCAATCTCCGCCGACAGCGGGTCGCTGTCGGTTTTCGTTTCGCCCGGCGAAGACGGCCATGCCGAAATTTCATTCACAATATCGATAAACGACAAGTCTCTCTCCGCGCGCACGCCGTGCGACGGCGCGGACCTACCTTCACTATGAACGAATCAGACACATCAAGACACTTCCTCAGGCAGTGGATCGAAAAGGACGTGGCCGACGGGAAGACCGGCGGCAAGGTCGTCACGCGATTCCCGCCCGAGCCGAACGGATACATCCACATAGGCCACGCCAAGGCCGTCTGCGTCGATTTCGGCATGGCCGAGCTCTTCGGCGGCGAATGCCATCTGCGGCTGGACGATACGAACCCCGCGAAAGAGTCCGACGAATACGCCGACAACATAAAGAGGGACATCACATGGCTCGGCTTCAAGTGGTCCGGCGAAGGCGACTCCGGCGAGCCCGGATTCTACAATGCGTCGAACATGTTCGACAAGATGTATGAAATAGCGGAGAATCTCATAAAGGCGGGCCAGGCATACTGCTGCAACCTGACGCAGGAGGAGTGGAAGACCCACCGCGGCGTCCCCGAGACCCCGGGAACGCCCTCGCCTTCGCGCGACACTCCGCCCGCGCGCAATCTCGAGATATTCAGGGACATGAAAGCCGGCAAGTACGCCGACGGCGAATGGTGCCTTCGCGCGAAGATCGACATGGCCTCGCCCAACATCCACTTCCGCGATCCCGTCATCTACAGGATACGCCACGTCTCCCACTATCACCTTGGCGACAAGTGGTGCATCTATCCCATGTACGATTTCGCCCATCCCATCGAGGACGCTCTCGAAGGCGTGACACATTCAATGTGCACCCTTGAATTCGAGGTGCACCGTCCGCTGTACGACTGGGTGGTGGACAGGCTTGACGAGATGGGGATGCTGGTGGTGAGAAACGGCGTGAAGATACGTCCACGGCAGCGCGAATTCGCGCGCCTGAACATAACGTCGACCGTGATGTCGAAGCGACTACTTCTCCAGCTCGTCACCGAGGGCCATGTCGCGGGATGGGACGACCCCAGGATGCCGACGGTCTGCGGGATGCGCAGACGCGGCTACACCCCGGGCGCGATCCGCGAGTTCTGCGAACGCGTCGGCGTCTCCAAGGTCGAGAGCGAGAGCGATCCCGCGCTTCTAGAATGGTGCGTGCGCGAAGAGCTCAACAAGACCGCTCCGCGCCGCATGGCGGTTCTCGATCCCGTGAAGGTTGTGATAGACAATTTCGAGGCGCCGCGCGAGGTGGAGCTGCCGAACAATCCGCTCGACCCCGAGGCAGGGACGAGGAGGATTCCGTTCGGACGCGAAATCTGGATAGACCGCGCCGACTTCATGGAAGTCCCCGAAAAGAAGTTCTTCCGCATGGCCCCGGGGCAGGAGGTCCGCCTTCGCGGCGCGTGCATCTTCAAATGCACCGGCTGCGTGAAGGGCGGCGACGGAATCGTCTCCGAGATCCACGGCGTGTGGGACGAGTCTTCCTGGGGCGGGAACGCGGCCGACGGACGCAAGGTGAAGGGGACCATCCACTGGGTCGACTGCGCGACCGGCGTCAAGGCTGCGGTGCGGCTATACGACAGGCTTTTCGCCGTGCCCGATCCGCTGAAGGACGGTCCTTCGGAATTCCTGAAATACATGAACCGCGATTCGCTCAAGACCGTGTCCGGCTATGTCGAACCTCTTCTGGGGGAGGCGAAAGGCGGCGAGCGCTTCCAGTTCGAGCGCACGGGCTACTTTGTGGCGGACGAGCGCGATTCCGCCCCCGGAGCGCCCGTTTTCAACCGCACCGTAACACTCAAAGATTCGTACAAGCCGGCGTGACATCCGAAAATATGTCACTCCGCACTTGATTTTCGCGGAAATATTCGGTATCATATCAGTCACATCTCTTCAAAACAAAAGGAGTCAAAGAAATGAAAATCTCTACTTGCATGACAGCAGCCGCATTCACGTTGGCGATCGCAGCCTCCGGATGCCGCTACAGCAAATCCGATGCGGATGGCGCAGACGACGTTCTCGCCGCCGGCGAGAACGCCGGCGAGGACATCAGCGCCGACGCCGGCGATTTCGAGACCGACACTCTCGGTCCCGTCAGCGCCGACAGCGAAGGCGGCTCTCTGAGCGATCTCGCCAACGCCGCGTCCGACGGTGCGGCCCCCGGCGAGTGGCCCGGCTATGCGCGCTGCGCCGATGTCGAGTTCGAGCCCGTCTTCTTCGCGCTTGACGCCACCGCGGTCGCTCCCGCCGAACTCGTGAAGATCGAAGAGGTCGCGCGCCATCTCGGCGACAACCCCGACCGCGTCGTGACCGTCGAGGGCAACTGCGACGAGCGCGGCTCCAACGAATACAACCTTTCCCTCGGCGAAGACCGCGCGACCATCATCGCTAACTTCCTCGCGCAGAACGGCGTCTCCAGAAACCGCATCAAGACCGTCAGCCGCGGCGAGTCCAATCCCGCGGTTGAAGGGACCGGCGAGGCCGCATGGTCCAAGAACCGTCGCGGCGAGTTCATCATCTGGAAGAAGTAACGCTTTCGGATGGCACTGGCGCTCATATTCGACAGCGCAGGCTTCGGCGAGTGGTTTGTACTGCTCGCCGTCGTGCTTATCGTGGTCGGGCCGCGCAACCTTCCTTCCGCCGCGCGCAAGCTCGGGAGCCTTTATTCGAAGTTTCGCCGCGCAGCCGAAGGCTTCAGGCGCCAGCTTATGGAGATGGAGAACGAAATGGACCGCGCGGCGAGGTCTGCGGAGCGCGAGGTCGAGGATGCGTTCACGTCCGGCGGCGACGAATCCCAGGTCGTGCCTTCGGGCGAGCCCGATGCCGTGGGCTCGAATCATCCCGCGCCGCAGCGGAATAAGGGCTGAAGCATGTCCATCTCTCTCATAAAGGATCCTGACGGACGTCACGACCCGAAGCTTCCGCTTCTTGTCCATCTCCTCGCACTCAGGGACATGCTCGTCTTCGCAGCCGTCTCGTGGGCTGTTTGCGTCATCGTCGCTGGAGTCTTCGCTCCGCAGATACTTGTATGGCTCAAGACTCCCGCCCAGAACGACAGCGCGCTCCTCCAGGGCCTCGACTTGACGAGTGGTTTCGACGTGTTCATGTCCATCGCCGCATGGGGCGGAACCGCCCTCAGCCTGCCTTTCGTGCTGTTCGCCATTCTGCGGTTCGTGTTCCCTGCGCTTACGAATCGCGAGAAATGGATGATCTTGACGGTTCTCGTCTGCGGATCGGTCTTTTTCTCCGCAGGTGTCGTTCTAGCCTACGCCAAGACTCTCCCGCTGGTCGTCTCTGCTTTCCAGACGATCAACGGATGGGTAGGCCTGCCCGTGCAGACGATCCGCATAGAAGGCTACATTTCGATCATTCTCAAGACGATAATCGCTTTCGGGCTCGTCTTCCAGCTTCCTCTCGTCCTTTTCATCCTCGGCTGGTTCGGCATAGTAACGAGCGATGCGCTCAGAGCCAAGCGCCGCGTCGCAATCGTCATCGCGTTCATTCTCGCCATGGTGCTTACGCCCCCCGATCCCATGAGCCAGATCATCATGGCCGTGCCGCTCTGCCTCCTCTACGAGGCGGCGATTTGGGCCGTCTGGCTCAAGGAACGCGTATCGTGAACCGCAGGCCGTCCATAGCCTTTGGCTTTTTGGCCCTTATCGTCCTTGGGGCGATTTTTCTGGCGAGCCCCTGGGCCAGAACGGACAGCGGTGGCGCGTGGGGAGCGTGGGGGGCGTCTCTGTTCACGTCGTTCTCCGCCGTATGCGTGACTGGGCTTACGGTCGTGGACATCGGGACGACATATACTCTTTGTGGACAGATCATCCTCCTCGTGCTAGTGGAAATCGGCTGTCTGGGATTGATGACATGCGGCACGTTTCTTCTCATAGCCGTGGGCCGCCGTCTTTCCTTGAGCCGTGAATTCTCGCTCATGAACGCCTATGGCGTCGCCCAGGTCAAGGGTCTTAAGGGGCTGATATGCTGGGTAGTGGGATCCATGCTCTTCATTGAGGCCCTCGGCGCACTCGCGATATACTTCTGCATCGGCGACGTGTATTCTAGCATATTCTATTCGGTTATGGGCTTTTGCAACGCCGGATTCGGCCTGGAGACGGATTCTCTCGCAAGTTTTCGCGCCAACTACGCCTTCGTTCTCGTCATGGCCGCGCTCACGATCCTTGGCGGCACTGGATTCCTCGTCCTCTACAACATTTGCACCTATCGGTTTCTGAACAGATCCTCCGGCGCGCGCGGCAGGCTTTCGTTGCATTCCCGCGTCGTCCTCCGCTTCACAGCGTGGCTTCTCGCTGTGTCGTTCGCGCTTTTCCTCCTTGCGGAATGGAATGGTGCCATGAAGGGGCTCTCGTTCGCCGAAAAGCTGACGACGGGCTTCTATCAGGCGGTGACTCCCCGCACGTGCGGCTTCTGCATAATCCCTACCGAGAATCTTTCTCCGCTTACGCGCTTCACATATGCGTTCTTGATGTTCATCGGCGGCGGACCCGGCTCCGCATCTGCAGGAATCAAGATCACGACATTCGCGGTTCTCATCTACACGTGCGTCGCAATGTGCCGCGGCGAGAACGAGACTGCGATCGACAGGCGCGTCGTGCCCGCCGACATCGTGCGCGAATCAATCGTCATCCTGATGGCTCTTATAGCGTTCGTCGCCATCGTCATCGCGGCGCTGCTGGTGACGGAATCCCCGGCGCTGTCGTCGGGAAAGGTGAAAGTCGAGGCTCTTTTCTTCGAGGCCGTCTCCGCCATCACGACGACAGGCCTCTCCGTGGGGTCGACCACGCGCGATCTTTCCGCTGGAGGCAAGGCGATAATAATGGCGGCCATGTTCATAGGCCGCCTTGGTGCGCTTACGGTCGTCCTGATGATCGGCGACCGCGAATCGACCCGCCATGTCCGCTTCCCGAGCGAGGAGATAGTGGTCGGCTGACGCGCCAGGGTGTCGGCAGGTTCGCTGCAGACGAAAAAAGAATCGGCCGCGCTTTTTTGCGCGGCCGTTCTTTTGTCCTTGAACAAACCAGAGGTTTCGTCACTCTTCGGTGTCGAGATCTTTCCTGACGTTCTTGCCGGTGACGATCCAGTCGCCGTTGACCTGGGCCAGATTGACTTCAATGCCGTACTTCTTGGGTGTGCCGTCCTTGACGCACTGGTAGACGACCGTCGCGGTCTCGCCCGTGAACTCGTCGCCGTTGACGACTAGGTAGTGCTTGTGTTCGGTGATGACGTCGTACTTGACATAGTAGAGCTCGAGGTCGAGATCCGGAGTCTTGAGGTCTTCGTCGTTGGCGGCGAGCTTGTCGAACTCATCGACGAGTTTCTTGTGTTGCGCCTTGGTCATGGGCTCGTTCTGGAAGTATCCGCCATAGCATTCGACAGCGTCCTTGCCCTTGCCCTTGAGGAGAGCTTCGGCGAAGTCTTCGGCGACGCCCTCGGGGGAGCTGCCGCATCCCGTCAGACCGACCGCCGCAGCGGCGCATGCGAGAACAACCATGAGTTTTTTCATTGTTTTTTACCTTTCGTGTGTTTTGTTTTTTGTCTATGATTGTCAAAGACGTGTACATTGTACCATTTATTTCCGTACGGCGCAAGTGTGATTGTCGCCTTGTTTCGGAAGCGTGGATTGAAAAAGTAAACGTGGTTTTTTGGAACGTTTAGTTCTGCAGAGGGGGCAGATTCCTCAATGATTGAGTGGTGAGGTCGGATAATATCTCGTCAATAACATCCCCCAGGGGATGTCCCACGTTTAGTTCTGCAAA
>JAILJX010000107.1 GCA_024694365.1 Kiritimatiellia bacterium | reverse complement strand
AATAGCGCGCGAATTGCGCGCGTATCCGATTCATTCAATTCATTCTGAATAACCCAGTGTCTGACCCTTCTGGTTAGTCGTCAGCGACTATCTACCGACCGCCATTTTGCCCTTTTTGCCAAAATTAGCATCTTCACAGGTTGCGCGGGTTGTGCTAAAATGCGCCTGTTCAAAGGCAAAAAAGGATGATTCAGCCATGAAAAAACTGCTCGCAACGCTCTCGCTGGCCGCCTGCGCGGCCTTTACGGCGTCGGCAGCTACGGTCAATCTCGCGAACGTGACCGCCGACACGACGCTCAACAACGGCGACGTCGCCTACGGCACGCTCAGTCGTAGCGTCAAGATATCCATCGCCACTGGCGCGACGGTGACGATCTCGAACGCGACCATCAACATCGGCGGAGATTCAACGACGAAGTGGGCGGGTCTCACGTGCAACGGCTACGCGACGATCATACTTGAAGGCAATAACACTGTCTATGGGCCTTACCAATATCCTGCTATCTATGTCTCTCCGGGTGCAAGACTCACAATTAAGGGAGGGGGATCACTCGAGGCTACAGGTGGCGATCAAGCCGCTGGCATAGGAGGAGGTAATTTTAATGCGCGACTAAACACCACCAGTATACTTTCTGATGGTAATTGTGGTCACATTTTCATAGAAGGCGGAGATATTACGGCTTTTGGCGGTGCGCATGCTGCCGGCATCGGATCCGGACAGTCGTATTCTTGTGGCAACATCGTTATTTCTGGAGGTACAGTCAAAGCCACAGCAGGATCGAGCGCTGCTGGCATCGGCGCTAGTAGTGCTGGCAGCTGCGGCAGCATAACCATTACAGGAGGCAACGTAACTGCCACAGGAGTTGATTATGGGCCAGGCATTGGAGCTTACGATTCGTTTCGCTGTGGCATCGTCTATATTGGGGAAGGAATAAAAATGGTAAGAGCTGTTAGAAACATCAAGTGTTCTCCTCGTCTTCTGCTGGGCGAAAATTTGATTCAAAATGATAGTACTAAGAACGGTGTAAGTGTTAGTACCATTACGTCAAGGGTCGTCAACCTCGCCGACATCACCGCGAACACGGTAATCGAGGACGACAGAATCATCACTGGTACACTCGGTGGCAACTACAAGATCTCCATTGCGGACGGCGCGACGGTGACGTTACGTGACGCGACCATCAACGGCGTGAACAGCGAGAGCTGCAAGTGGGCGGGTATCACGTGCATTGGCAACGCGACGATTATCCTTGAGGGGGGCAACACGGTTACGGGCTTCCATGAAGATTATCCAGGTATCTACGTTCCCGTTGGCAAGACTCTCACCATCAAGGGCGACGGTTCGCTCAACGCGAGCGGTAGCCTGTCCAACAGCGGCTACAGATGGGCACCTGGCATTGGCGGCGGATGCTATATCGATTGCGGCAATATCCGGATCGAGGGCGGCACGATAAAGGCTGCGGGCGGTTTCAACGCTGCCAATATTGGTGGTGGTTCGGGTGCCAACTGTGGGGATATCACAATTACCAAGGGCGTGACAGGTATGGTTCTTATTCAACCCACCAATGGATACCGCACCATCGGCGGGGGTTACGGTGGTACGGTTGGCACGGTGACGGTCGGCGGTGTCGTCGGCGAGATTTCGCAAAACCCCTACGTGTATGCTCCCAACAGAGTGAATCTTGCTTCAAAGACTAGTGACTACACGGCAGCAGACGGTGACGTGATGTACGGCGAGACGACACATACGGTCACGGTTCCGGCCGGAGCGAACGTGATGATCAATGGAATTGAGGTTATGGGTGAGCACGACGTTGTGATTGACCTTGGGGATGTAAACGCAGACACGACAATCGCCGATGGTACGGTCGTGACGGGCACTCTTTCGGCGAACGTCAAGGTGTCCATCGCCGACGGCGCGACGGTGACGCTGCGCGACGCGACCATCAACGGCGTGAACGACCAAAGCTACGAGTGGGCTGGCATCACGTGCGAAGGTGACGCGACTATCAAGCTTGAGGGCAGCAACACGGTCAAGGGCTTTCATGAGAACTATCCTGGCATTTACGTTCCTGCGAACAAGACGCTTACTATCAATGGCAGTGGCGTACTTAATGCGAGCAGCAACGGCTACGCACCTGGAATCGGTGGCGCCTATTACCTCTCGTGCGGCAACATCCGGATCGAGGGCGGTAAGATAAACGCCAAGGGTGGCAGGTTTTCGGCGGGCATCGGCGGCGGCGCATACGGCGACTGCGGCGACATCACTATCACAGAAGGAGCTACGAGCGTGACAGCGGAGAAGGGCGCTGCTGGCGACTTCAGTATCGGCAGAGGCAATGACGATAGGTCATGTGGCACGGTGACGATAGGCGGCGTTGTGGGCGAGATTTCGCAAAGCCCGTACACGTACTACGGCATACTGCCCGCGCCGGCGTTCGCGGCGGACGGCAAGGCGGCGACCACGGAGTTCGTGAAGGGCGCGAACGGCACGTGGACGCTCACGACGTTTGCGGAGATGTCGAACGATGCGCTTGGTTCGGGCGTCGCGGATGGGCAGATCAAGGTCTATGCCGCGCCGACGGTCGAGGGACTGAACAACGCCTCTCCGATGACGAGCGGCGTGACGGTGAAGGGGAAGAAGAGTGCGGTGATGACGACGATCGAGGTGACGCCGCCCGGCAATCCCCCAACCCAGTTCTTCAAGGTCAAGTTCGGCGAATAGGTTTTGCCGCGCATGTCGCGGCCGTGAATAACCCAGTGTCTGACCCTAGTGGTGGAGGATTTTTGGGGCCTGTCCCCAGGGGTTGCCCCTGAAAAAGCGGGATGAGTCGCGATGATCGCGCAGACAGGGGGCGGAAAAGAGCGGGGCGGGGCGTGCTTTCCGTCATCGTAGCGTCTTGTTTTTTTTGTCAGAAAGTCCGGCCTGGAGTTCCTGACTCAATGTAGGCGCGGGATGGGCTTGCGCCTGGCAAGAAAGGAACAAGACAATGAACAAGATGAAAATCATGGCGGCTTGCGCGATTGCCGCAGTGGCCGGAGTCGCAAGCGCGGCCCCCAAGACGGTCGATGCAGGCGCGGAGAATCTTGCGCGCCGCCACCACCACAGGACATGGTGCCAGCCTCCGCCTCCGCCGCCTCCGCCTTGCTGGTGGACGCCTCCGCCTCCGCCTCCGCCCCCGCCGCATCATCATCACCGTCATCACAGGCGCGGACGCTGTTGGCGCTGATATGCAGGGAACGGGCGCAAAGCGGTGCGCACCCCCTCCCCGATTGCGCCACCTCCCTTGGGCAGGGGGCGCAGTCGGGACGAAGGGAGGGGCTCATGCCCCGGCGGTGACGTCATGTCCGGCGCGCTCGCCGAGCGACGAGAGGAAGCGCTTGACGACGCGCCTGTCCGCGGAAAGCTCCGGATGCCATGCGAAGGCGGCGATGCGGCCGCACCGCACGCCCGTGGGGGCGCCGCCGAAAGACGAGAGGATTTCGACTCCCGGCCCCGTCGCCGTTATCGCCGGGGCGCGGATGAATGTCATCGGCACGTCTTCGTCCTCGCCGGCCTTCCCGATCGTGGAGAAGCTCCCGAGCTGGCGTCCGTAGGCGTTGCGCCTCACCGTGACGGGGAGGGCGGCGAACCATTCAGGTCCGCCGCCTTCGATCCTTTCGGCGAGAAGGATCAGCCCTGCGCACGTGGCGAAAACCGGCAGGCCGCCCCTGATCCGGTCCGCGAGCGGACCGAAAAGCCCCGTCTTCTCGAGAAGCCTTCCCTGCACCGTCGATTCGCCTCCGGGGAGGACAAGCGCGTCGAGCCTGCGCGAGAGGTCAGGCGGCGAACGTATCTCGAACGTCTCCGCGCCCGCTTCGCGGAAAGCCGCCGCCTGCTCCGCGAAGGCGCCCTGCAGGGCGAGGATCCCGACGGACGGCTTCATTTGCCCCTCTCCTCCATGATGGTCCTGATCTCTTCCGCGTTGATGCCTACCATCGCCTCGCCGAGGCCGGACGAAAGCTCCGCGAGAAGCTTCGCGTCGCGCCAGTTTGCGACGGCGCGCACGATCGCGTTCGCGCGCTTGGCCGGATCGCCGCTCTTGAAGATTCCCGAGCCCACGAAAACGCCCTCCGCCCCGAGCTCCATCATGAGGGCGGCGTCCGCCGGCGTCGCGACTCCCCCCGCCGCAAAGTTCACGACCGGCAGCCTTCCCTTGGCGTGCACCTCCCTGACGAGCTCGAGCGGAGCGCCGAGGGCCTTCGCCGCTTCGCAGAGTTCGTCCTCGCGGAGGGAGGCGAGCCGCCTGATTCCGCTTTGCATCTTGCGCATGTGGCGGACGGCCTGCACCACATCGCCGGTGCCCGGCTCCCCTTTGGTGCGGATCATCGACGCGCCTTCGCCGATCCTCCGCAGCGCCTCCCCGAGATCGCGCGCCCCGCAGACGAAGGGCGCGGCGAAGCCGCGCTTGTCGATGTGGAAGACGTCGTCGGCCGGCGAAAGGACCTCGCTTTCGTCGATGAAGTCTATCTCCAGGGCCTCAAGAATCCGCGCCTCCGCGACGTGTCCGATCCTGCACTTGGCCATGACGGGGATGGACACGGCCTCCTGTATACCCCGTATCATCGCGGGATCGCTCATGCGGCTTACGCCTCCCGCGGCCCTGATGTCCGCCGGGATGCGCTCGAGGGCCATCACCGCCGAGGCTCCCGCGTCCTCGGCGATCCGCGCCTGCTCGGGCGTGGTCACGTCCATGATCACGCCGCCCTTGAGCATTTGAGCGAGGTTTCTGTTCAGACCGCTTCTGTCTTCCATCTTCTTTTTCCTTTCTTTGGCATGTGGCGCATAGTGTAGCAATCTGATATAATACATACAATCGGAAAATTGTATGGAAGACAATAAACATGCCGGTCAACACGTTTGAGGACCATCCCCTGCCCTGGACGCCTCCGCGGACGCCCGTGGAAGGGCCCGTGTATCTCGCGATTGCCGCCGCGATAGAGGAGGACATCCTCTCGGGCGCTCTCTCCGCGGGCGCGAAGCTTCCCCCCCAGAGGGAGCTGGCGGACTTTCTCGACATCGATTTCACGACCGTGACGCGCGCCTACAACGTCTGCCGGGAGAAGGGGCTCGTCTACGGCGTGACGGGCAGGGGGACGTTCGTCGCGTCGCATCCCGCCTGCGGGGAGGGGGCGGGCGCCGTCGACTGCGGCGTCGTGCAGGCGTTCCCCGAGACGGGGGCCCGCGAGATGCTCGACGCCGCGCGGGACGTCATTTCGCGCCCTTCGTCGGCCGGACTCTTCTCGTACAGGGAGCGTGACGGCTCCGCGTTCGCGCGTTCGGCCGGTCTTGCATGGCTGCACAGAAACGGGGTGGACGCGAAAGCGTCGCAGATGGCGGTATTCCCGGGCGCGCAGGGCGCGCTCTCCGCCGTGCTGCTTTCGCTCTTCAAGGTAGGCGACTGCGTGGCTGTCGACGAATTCACCTACGCCAACTTCATTTCGCTCGCGCGCCTCGCCCGCCTGAGGCTCGTCCCCGTACCCTCCGACGAAGAAGGGATGTCGCCGGATGCGCTCGAAGAGGCCGCCCGCAAGCATCGCGCGAAGGGCGTCTTCCTGATGCCGCACTGCGCCAACCCCACGGCCAGGACGCTTTCGGCGCGGAGGATGGACGCGTTGGCGGACGTCGCCGCCGGATGCGGACTTCTCGCAATCGAGGACGACGCGAGGCTTTCCCTTCCCGCGAAAGGGGAGAGGACGCTCTTTGCTCGCCTGCCCGGGCGGACGGTCCACATCTCCGGGACGACGAGATACATCGCGGGGGGATTGCGCGCGACGTTCATGGCGTTTCCGGAAAAGCACGCAAGGAAGGTCCTCGACGCGCTCCACCATCTCGCCATCAAGGCGGGGGCGCTCGACGCCGAGATACTCGCCGAGACGGTGGCTTCCGGACGCGCCGCGCGCATACTCGCCGCGAAGGCCGCGAAGGCGCGCGAGGCCAACAGGATTTTCGACGGCGTTTTCCCCGGCGCGCCCCGGTCGGACGGCGAGGCGCTCTTCAGGAGGCTGCCGCTTCCCGGGACGTACGGCAGGGGGGTGGAGATAGAGCGCCTCTGCCGGGAGGGGGGAGTCGCCGTCTGCCACTCCGACCGGTTCTGCGTCCGCCCCGGGAGCAAAGATTCGTTTCTGCGCGTTTCGCTTTCGTCCGCGCCATCGCGGTCAAGCCTCCGCCATGCGCTTGAATCGCTCGCCGGGGTGTTGTCCGCCATGCCATGAAGCCTCCGCGCGCTCTTGCGCCGCGGACGCGAAAGTGATATCATAGGGGCATGAGCGAGAAAACGAAAAGGCTGTCCGGAGAGACTTTCCCCAAGGCCGTGCCGCCGGTCCCGTCCGTGACTTGCAGGGAGGGGCGGATGCTCGGCTTCATCCTCGCGTCCGCCGCGGAGGCCGCGCCGTGAAGCGCGGTCTGGTGCTGGAGGGCGGGGCGATGCGCGGACTGTTCACCGCCGGCGTCCTCGACGTTCTCATGGAGAGGGGCGTCAGGTTCGACGGGATGATAGGCGTCTCCGCGGGGGCGTGCTTCGGGTGCAACATGAAAAGCGGCCAGATCGGGCGGGTCATCCGCTACAACAAGCGCTTCGCGAAGGACCCGCGGTACTGCTCGTGGACGTCGCTTCTGAGGACGGGCGACCTGTTCGGGGCGGATTTCTGCTACCGCAGGCTTCCGCTCGAGCTGGACGTCTTCGACTGCGAGGCGTTCGAGCGAAATCCCATGGAGTTTCATGTCGTCGCGACCGACTGCGCCACAGGGAAGCCCGTCTACAGGCGGCTCGACAAAGCGGACGAAGCCGCATTCGACTGGATACGCGCCTCGGCCTCGATGCCGCTCGTTTCGCGTCCGGTCGCGATAGACGGCGGGGAATATCTCGACGGGGGCCTCTCCGACGGGATACCGCTCAAATATTTCGAGAGCCTCGGCTACGGCGGGAATCTCGTCGTCACGACGCGTCCGCGCGGCTACAGGAAGTTTCCGCGCAGGGGCGTGGCGCTGCTGAAGCCGTTTCTGCGCCGCCATCCCGCCGTCTACAGGGCGATCAGGACGCGGCACGCATGGTACAACGAGACGCTCGAGTACATCGAATCGCGCGTGGCGGACGGCAAGGCCGGTCTCATCGCCCCGGACGCGCCCCTGCCGATATCGCGCGTCTGCCACGATCCGGACGCCATGCAGCGGGTCTATGAAATCGGGCGCGAGGCGGCCGGACGCCATCTGGACGCAGGGGGTGGCCATGGCTGACGAAACGCCGCATCCGCGCCTGACGACGCTCTGCTACATCGAGAAGGACGGCTGCTGGCTCGTCCTGCACCGCACGAAGAAGGAGCATGACGAAAACGGCGGGAAGTGGATAGGGGTCGGGGGGAAGTTCGAGTACGGCGAGTCTCCCGAAGAGTGCGTGCTGCGCGAGGTGAAGGAGGAGACGGGGCTTTCGATGACGGAGTTCCGGTACCGCGGCCTCGTCACGTTTGTTTCGGACGAATGGGGCGTGGAGTACATGCATCTATTCGCATGCACGGCATTTACGGGAACTCTCTCGGACTGCGATGAAGGCGAGCTTGTGTGGTTGCCTAAGGCAGAGCTTCTAAAGAAGAAGATGTGGGCCGGTGACAGGCTTTTCCTTGATGCACTGGAAAATCGCAGCGACTTCTTTACGCTCAAGCTCCGCTATGAGGGCGAGACGCTTGTCGAGTCCAGGTTTGGTGCGTGACGACAGCAAAAAGGAGGATGCTGATGAGGGATCTTGGACCACGTGCGGTTTTGTGTACGGTGGCTGGTGTTTGCGTGCTGGCCGCAGGAGCTCTTGCAGTCGTTGTACAGTGCAGGGGACTTGTCCCTCACGGTTGGCAGAAGAGTATCACGAAGCTCGGTTGCGACGAAATTTTGGTGGATCTTCCGAACAACACGGGGTAGAGTGAAAATGCTATAATTACCGCATGAGAGGAAAAAGCGTTTTCAAGGTGAGGACATACGAGTGCGGAGCGGACGGATTCTCCACGCTCCCGACGATATGCAACTATCTGCAGGAGGCGGCGAGCGTCAACGCCGAGGACCTGGGATTTTCGAAGTCCGACTTCGAGTCGGCCGGGGAAAACATCTCCTGGGTTCTCACCAAACTCGTCGTGAAGATGGACAGATACCCCAGGTGGGAGGATGTAGTGACGGTAGAGACGTTTCCGCGCGGCGGAAGGAAGATCGTCGCGTGGCGCGACTTCGAGGTGAAGGACTCTTCCGGCGCGACTCTGGGCGTCGCCTCGAGCGAGTGGATGCTGATCGATCTCGCGACGAGGAAGGTCGTCGCAGTGCCCGAGTCGGTCTTCGCGGCGGCCGATCCGAATGACGCGCCTGTCCTCGGAGAAACGCCTTTCACGAGATTCCGCGTTCCAGAGGGTGGCGAATCCGCTAAGCACTCGTTCCGTGCGCAGAAGTCGCATATCGACCTCAACGGACACGTCAACAACGTACACTACATCGAATGGATGCTCGAGCCATGCGACAGCGCC
>JAILJX010000084.1 GCA_024694365.1 Kiritimatiellia bacterium | reverse complement strand
GCGTAAAGCGCATTGAGGCTCATCGCCACGAGGGCGGGCCACGAGTATTTCAGAAGAATCGCGCCCAGTTTCCCGGACGCGAGTTCCTGAATCCGCTTCTCGTTGCGGGAAAGCATCAGAAGACCACCGCCGTATCGGGCAGGCTGGAGCGGATGCGCTTCATCTCCTCGAGCGGAATCTGCAGGGAGCCGAGCTGAAGAGACTTCAGCGAACGCCACGCGGAAAGATCCGCCGGAAGCCCGGCAATGCCGGTTCGCGAAAAGTTGAGATGGGCGAGGCCCTCCTTTGCGGCGAGCCAATCGGGGACGGTCTTGATGTCCGCATTGCCGGAAAGGTCGATCGTGTCGAGCGAAGGAAGGTCTTTCAGCGTCTCGGGGACGGACTTGAAGGCGTTGTCGCGCAGGTATATCCTGCGCAGGCTCTTGAGGGCGGAGAGGTCCGGCAGGGCCGAAAGCCTGTTCTCGTTCAGCCTGAGCCATTTGAGCCCCGTGAAAGCCGGGAGAACCGAGACGTCTGAAAGCGAATTGTAGTCGAGATTCAGGTAATCGAGCGACGCGGGGTCGAAAGCGCCGACGCGATCGCAGAGATTGCACCACCCCCCGGGCTGCGGAAGGAATATCCGCCCCTTGGAGTGGACGTCTTCGAGGGAAAGCCTCTCGAGCCCGGCGCCCTTCAGGTAGACGCGCCTTTCGGGCGGAACCGTGGAATCGGCGCTTACGGGCTCGCCGAACATCCCCGCGGCGGCGACATGCGCCGCCGCGAGAACGGCTATGGCGCAAAGCTTACGCATTTGCCGCCGCCGCGATGATTCCTGCGAAGTCGGCGGCCTTCAAGGCCGCGCCGCCGATGAGCCCGCCATCGATATCCTTCTTGGCGAGGAGCTCGGCGGCGTTGCCGGGCTTCATCGAGCCGCCGTACTGGATGCGGACGGTCTCCGCGGTCTCGGCGCCGACGAGCTTGGCGAGCGTCGCGCGGATGAGGGCGTGGACCTCCTGGGCCTGGTCGGGGGTAGCGGTCTTGCCTGTGCCGATCGCCCAGACGGGCTCGTAGGCGATGACGAGCTTGGCGCAATCGGCGGCGGAGACGTCCTTGAGGCCGACGTTCATCTGGCGCTCGATCACCTCGACGAGCTTGCCGGCTTCGCGCTCCTCGAGCGTCTCGCCCACGCAGACCATGGTCGTGAGGCCCGCGGCGATCGCGGCGCGCGCGCGGAGGTTGACCGTTTCATCCGTCTCGCCGAAATACTGGCGGCGCTCGGAGTGGCCGACGATCACATACTTCGCGCCTGCGTCGACGATCATGCCCGTGGAGATCTCGCCGGTGTATGCGCCAGACTCTTTCCAGTGGCAATTCTCGGTGCCGATGCCGACGGAAGTTCCGGCGGCCGCAGCGACAGCCGCGGGGACGTCTATCGCGGGGGTGCAGCAGACGATTTCGACATTTGCGTATTCCTTTGTCGCCTCGGCGACAGCCTTGACGAGAGCCGCGGTCTCGGAGGGCTTGACGTTCATTTTCCAGTTGCCTGCGATGATTTTCTTGCGCATTGTGTATTTTGTCCTTTCTGTTTCAAGATTCCTCGTATTTGCGGTGCTTCACGCCCGCCGCCTTGAAAAGCTTCTTGACCGTGTCAAGGAACGCGTAGTCGCCGCCGTAGACGACTTCGGTTATGCCGGCGTTGATTATGAGCTTCGCGCACGTAAGGCACGGGGATATCGTCACGTATATGGTCGAATCCTTGAGGGCGTGGCCGTAGAGGGCGGCCTGGCAGATTGCGTTCTGCTCGGCATGGACGCACAGGCATTCCTCGAGATGGGTTCCGCTCTTCACCTTCCCCGAGCAGCGCGGGCATCCGCCGGCGAAGCAGTTCTTCACCCCATGGGGCGTTCCGTTGTAGCCGGAGGAGAGGATGTGATTGTCCTTGACGACCACCGCGGCGACATGGCGCCGCGTGCAGTTGCTCCGCGAGGAGATCACCTTGGCGATCTCCATGAAATATTTGTCCCAGCTAGGGCGCGGATCTTTCACTTTCTTCGGCATTGACGGATATTATACCAAAATTCCGCGGCGGTCGGGGATGTTTTCACAGGTTGGCGAACGGATTGCACGAAAAGCCCTGCGAGTTCGACGGCGCGAAGACGGTCTGCTGCCTGCGGCGGGAGGCGGGGCGGGCTCCGGAGGGACCCGCGGAGGCGGAGCCGACGACAGGCCTGGACTTCGCGGAAAGCGAAATCCTCCCCCGCTCGCGGTCCACCCCTATGACCGTCACCGAGATCCTGTCGCCCGCCTTGACGACGGAGGCGGGATCGGAGACGTAGGAGTCGCTCAGCTCGGAAAGATGGACGAGACCGTCCTGATGGACGCCAATATCCACAAACGCGCCGAACGCGGTCACGTTCGTGACGACGCCCTCGAGCTTCATGCCCTCCCGGACGTCTTCGATCTTCGTGACGTCCTCGCGGAATTTCGGAGGCTCGAAAACCGCGCGCGGATCGCGCCCGGGCTTGGCAAGCTCGGCAACGATATCCTTCAGCGTCGGCTCGCCGACGTCGCCGGTTATATAACGCCTCACGTCGATCTTTTTGGCGGCGGACTGGTTGCCGACGAGTTCGCCGAGCGACAGCCCGAGGTCTTCCGCCATCTTCCCGACGAGGGCGTATCTTTCGGGATGCACGGCGCTCGAGTCGAGAGGATTCGCGGCGCCGCGGATGCGGAGGAATCCGGCGCACTGCTCGAAGGCCTTGGCGCCGAGGCCCTTCACCTCCTTGAGCTCGTCGCGGGACCTGAATTTCCCGTGCTCGTTGCGGTACTCGACGATGGACTTCGCGAGGGAGGCGCTCACGCCCGAGACGCGTTCGAGAAGCGGCGCGGAGGCCGTGTTGAGCTCCACTCCGACGCCGTTCACGCAACTGACGACGACTTCGTCCAGCTTGGCGCCGAGAAGAGGCTGGTGGACGTCATGCTGGTACTGTCCGACGCCGATGGCCTTGGGGTCCACCTTCACAAGCTCGGCCAGCGGATCCTGAAGGCGGCGGCCGATGGAGATTGCGCCCCTTACCGTAAGATCAAGATCGGGGAATTCCTTGCGGGCGATCTCGGAGGCCGAATAGACCGACGCGCCCGCCTCGCTCACGCTCACGACCATGGGAGAGGGGATTTCCGGATGCTGGGCCTTGAGGCGCTTCAGGGTGTCGCGGCAGAAGGCCTCGGTTTCGCGTCCGGCGGTTCCGTTGCCGACGGCTATCGCCTCTGGGCGGTACTTGTTCACGATCATCGCGATCGCCTTGGCCGACTCCTCGGGCTTCTGCTGGGGGAAGATGACGGTCTTGCCGAGATACTTGCCGGTGGAGTCCATCATCGCGACCTTGCAGCCGGTGCGTATCCCCGGGTCGATCGCAAGGACGGCCTTCTCGCCGAGCGGAGAGGCAAGGAGGAGATGGCGGAGGTTCTCGGCGAAAACCTCGACTGCGGCGCGGTCGGCCTCCATCTTCTTCTCGACCGAGACGTCGATCTCGCAGCTCGGGGCGAGGAGGCGCTTGTAGGCGTCCTCGGCGGCGAGGCCGATCTGCGCATCGCCGGCGGGGACTCCGCGCGAAGAGAGAATCTCCAGCATATCCTCGAGCACGGGGCCCTTGTCGAGCTCGAGCTTGACCCAGAGAACGCCCTCCTTCTGTCCGCGCCTTATGGCGAGATAGCGATGGGACGGGATCGTCACGATGGATTCGCTGAAATCGTAGTACTGCTCGAACTTCGTGGGCTCGGCGGGGCGGGGAGAGACGACTTCGCTCTTGACGACGGACTTCGTCGCGAAAGCGCGGCGGACGAGTCCGCGGATGTCGGCATCGTCGGCTATGCGCTCGGCGATTATGTCCCTCGCGCCCTGGAGGGCTTCGGGGTCTGAAGACGGATAGGCATCGCCGTTCCATATGGAGTCGGCGAGAGGCTCGAAGCCCTTCTCCTTCGCGACCTGGGCGCGGGTGCGGCGCTTCGGCTTGTAGGGCTGGTAGATGTCCTCCAGCGCGCTCTTCTGCCAGCAGGCGGCTATCTTCGCGGCGAGATCGTCCGAGAGCTTGCCCTGCTCTTCGATCGACTTGAGGATCGTCTCTTTCCTCGCCTCGAGTTCGGTATAGTACGCAAGGCGCTCCTGTATCTTCCCTATCGCGACCTCGTCGAGATTTCCGTGGGCCTCCTTGCGGTAGCGGGCGATGAAGGGAACCGTGGAGCCTTCGCCGAGAAGCTTCACCACCGCAGACACCTGGCGTTCGGCGGCTCCAGTCTCGGCCGCCATCCGAGTCAATATTTCACTGTTCATTTCCGAATAGTTTCTCCAAAATCATCTCGGCGGGGGTGACCGCCTTCTTTCCGTTGTTGCACTCCTTGCAGCAGGGGACGCAATTGGATTTCACCGACTTCCCCCCGCGCGCAACGGGGATCACGTGGTCCATCGTGAGGTTTTCCGCGCCGACGTTCTTTCCGCAGTAGCGGCATACGCCCTTTGCGAGCTGCGCCCGCCACCAGTCCGTCTTCCTAAGCTCCCTGGCCTTTTCGCGCTCGCGCTTCACGTGGGCAGGATCGGCCCGGAAATCGATCCAATCGCTCACGCGTGGTCCTTTCCGATGAATTCGCAGGGCGCCTTCTTGGCGCAAAGCCCCTGGATGAACCTAACTCCGTACCAGACGTGCGACAGAAACACTCCAAGCGCGGTCAGGAGCCAGGTGACGGGATTGAGGGAAAAGGTCGCAAGAAAGACGATGAGAAAGTAGAGCGGAAGCGGCAGAAGAAACGCCGCGAGCGCACAATGCGCCGCACTTCCCGGGACTGTCGAAACGCAGCTGGCGGGAATCCACAAAAGAAGATACACGACGAACGCGCCCGGAATGAAATAGGAGAGGTGCAGCGAGTTCGACGGAAACCTCTTGCAGAAGTATCCGCGATGGAAGGCGTAGCGGCCGAGCTGGCGGAGATGGGGGGCGAACACGGCCCTTCTGTGGTGGTTGACGATCACCCACGGGTCGTAGACTATGCGCGCGCCGGCGTCGAGGATGTCCTTGCAGAGAAGAGTGTCCTCGCCGGGCCAGAAATCGGTCCTGTAGCCGCCGAACGAATCGAGGAGGGACTTCCTCACGAAGAGGTTGCAGCTCGGATAGTCGTCGACATCCTTCCGCACGCCGCCGGCCCTGTAGCGATAGCGGTAGTTCCCCGAGACGAGGATGCTGTCGTATATCCTGCCGCCTATCTTCGCGAGGTACGGATCGTCAGGCGGCGTTATGCCGGGTCCGCCGAGCGCCCCGATGGACGGATCGCCGAAATATTTCACGGCATACTCGAGCCAATGCGCGTCGGGGTAGGCGTCGTCGTCGATGAAGGCGACGATCTCGCCCTTCGCCATGGCGATTCCGATGTTGCGCTTTTCGGCGGGCCTCACCTTGCCGGTCAGCGAATCGGGGAGGACGATCGTCTCGAAATTCCCGTAAGTCTGGTCCTTCAGCCCCTTGAGGCACTCGTCCAGCATCCAGCTTTCCTTCGGGCAGGCGATCACGACCGATACGAGCGGATCGCGGTCCGGCCTTCTGGGCACCTCGGCCTTCGCATAGTACTTGAGGAGTTTGAGGCGGTAGAAAACGGCGAGCGAATCCCACGCCATGGCCCTGACCGTCGATGCTTTGAGAGCGCCGAACTTGTTCCCGAACTTGATGACGACGGGGGCTTCGGCTATCTTCGCCCCCCTCTGGTGGGCGATCGCGAGAAGCTCCAGGTCGAACGCGTACGTCTTCACGAGCATCCTCCCCAGCGCATCGCCGAGGACCTCGCGCTTGAAGAGCTTCATCCCGGTCTGGGTGTCGGTTATCGGCAGGCCTATGAAAAGCCTCACGAGGGTGAAATACACCCAGCTTACGAAACGCCTGTGCCATGGATACTGGACGACCGATCTGGGATGGCGCTTGGAGCCGACGACGATGTCGGCTCTGTTTTTGACCATGGCCTCGAAAAAGCGCGGCGTCTGTTTGGGATGGATGTCGAGGTCGCCGTCGAGAAGCATCACGTACCTGCCCGAGGACGCATCGAAGCCCGCCCTCAGCGCAGCCCCCTTCCCGCCGTTCTTTTCGCAGATCACGGGTTTGAGGCTCACGCATGAAGCGGGCCAGGAGCGGGCCAGACGCGAAAGTATCTCTCCGGTGCCGTCGGTCGAACCGTCGTCGACAGGCACGAGCTCGGCCTCGAGGGAGTGCTTTTCGAAGAGAGCCGCGGTCTCGCGGAGGTTTTTCTCTATCGCCGGCGCCAGGTTGTACACCGGCATCACGACAGAGAGACGGCCATTCCGGACCGTCTCCCTCGCAAGGGACCATTTCTCTTCGAGTCTGGTCATCCTAAAGCCGCCGCGGCACTCACTTGCGCAAGGCGGCCTGCGCAGCCGCAAGGCGCGCGATCGGCACGCGGAACGGCGAGCAGCTCACGTAGTTGAGCCCGATCCTGTGGCAGAATTCCACGGACGACGGATCGCCGCCGTGTTCGCCGCAGATTCCGCAATGGATCCTGGGACGCGTCGCCTTCCCGTTCCTGACGGCCATCTCCATGAGCTTTCCGACGCCCGTCTGGTCGAGGCGGGCGAAAGGATCGTTCTCGTAGATCTTGTTGTCGTAGTAGGAGCCGAGGAACTTGCCGGCGTCGTCGCGCGAGAAGCCGAAGGTCATCTGCGTAAGGTCGTTGGTGCCGAAGCAGAAGAACTCGGCCTCCTCGGCGAGCTCGCCTGCGACAAGCGCGGCGCGGGGGACTTCGATCATGGTGCCGACCTCGTAGTTGAGCTTCGTCTCGGCGGCCTGAATCTCCTCGTTCGCGACGTGGACGACGATGTCCTTGACGAACTTGAACTCCTTGACGTCGCCGGTGAGGGGGATCATGATCTCGGGCTTGACGTTCCATCCCTTGTGCTTCTTCTGCACGTTGATCGCGGCGCGGATCACGGCCTTCGTCTGCATGACGGCGATTTCGGGATAGGTCACGCAAAGGCGGCATCCGCGATGGCCCATCATCGGGTTGAACTCGTGGAGCGAGTCGATGATCTCCTTGATGCGGCTGATCGGCTTGTGGGTCGTCTTCGCGAGAAGCGCGATCTCGTCCTCGGTGTGGGGGACGAACTCGTGCAGCGGCGGATCGAGGAAGCGGATCGTGACGGGCTGTCCGTCAAGAGCCTCGAAGAGCTGCTCGAAGTCGTCCTGCTGGAACGGGAGGATCTTGTTGAGGGCGATTTCGCGCTCCTCGACCGTATCGGCGCAGATCATCTCGCGGAACGGGGTGATGCGGCTCTGCGAGAAGAACATGTGCTCCGTGCGGCAGAGGCCGATGCCCTCCGCGCCGAGCTCGCGGGCCTTCTTCGCGTCGCGGGGCGTGTCGGAGTTGGTGCGGACTTTAAGCTTCCTGAACTTGTCGGCCCACATCATGATGCGGCCGAACTCGCCTGCGATCTTTGCGTCGACCGTGGGTATGACGCCGTCGAAGATGTTGCCTGTCGAGCCGTCGATCGAGAGCCAGTCGCCTTCCTTGAAGACCTTCCCTCCAAGGGTGAAGCGCTTCCTCTCCTCGTCCATGGATATCTCCTGGCAGCCGGAGACGCAGCACTCGCCCATTCCGCGGGCCACCACGGCGGCGTGTGACGTCATGCCGCCGCGCACGGTGAGGATGCCCTCCGCCGCCTTCATGCCCTCGATGTCTTCGGGGGAGGTCTCGAGACGGACGAGAACGACCTTCTCGCCGCGCTCCTTCCATTCTTTCGCGTCGGCGGCGTTGAACACGATCCTGCCGCAGGCGGCGCCGGGCGAAGCGGGGAGACCGCGGCCCATCGGCGTCGCGCGCTTCAGGGCGACGGTGTCGAACTGGGGATGGAGGAGTGTGTCGAGGTTTCTCGGGTCGATCATGAGAACGGCCTCTTCCTCGGTGCGCATGCCCTCGTCGACGAGATCGCAGGCGATCTTGAGGGCGGCCCTCGCGGTGCGCTTGCCGTTTCTGGTCTGGAGCATGTAGAGCTTCTTGTTCTCGATCGTGAACTCCATGTCCTGCATGTCGCGGTAGTGGTTCTCGAGCGTCGCGCAGATCTTCTTGAACTGCTTGAACGCCTCGGGCATGACCTCCTCCATCTTCGCGATCGGCATCGGGGTGCGGACGCCTGCGACGACGTCCTCGCCCTGCGCGTTCATGAGGAACTCGCCCATGAGCTTCCTCTCCCCGCTCGCCGGGTCGCGCGTGAAGGCGACGCCCGTACCGGAGTTGTTGTTGAGGTTGCCGAACGCCATCATCTGGACGTTCACGGCCGTGCCCCAGCTGTAGGGGATGTCGTTGTCGCGGCGGTAGATGTTCGCGCGCGGGTTGTCCCAGCTGCGGAACACGGCCTTGATCGCCTCGAAAAGCTGTTCCTTCGCGTCAGTCGGGAAGTCCTTGCCGATCTTCGCCTTGTACTCGGCCTTGAACTGGGAGGCG
>JAILJX010000082.1 GCA_024694365.1 Kiritimatiellia bacterium | reverse complement strand
CGCCCACGGTCTTACACGATTTCGTCCACGGTCTTACAGACTTTTGACCACGGTCTTACACGATTTCGCCCACGGTCTTACACGAGCAGCGACCAGCCGATCCGGCATAACGACCGCACGTCAATTTCACGCCGATTTGTCGCGATTATGGCACTTATCGGTGTTTTTGGAGGGCCTCCTATGAGAACAATTGTCAATAGGCCATCGCGGAGCGATACCGCCGACTTGGGAAGCAAGTGATGTCCGTCTCCTATCCGCGCTCTGGAACAATCCGTTCCCGCGCATCTTATAATGCGTCTGCGACAAAACCACCCGCCGCCACGCCCCACACGCTGCAACCACCGGCAAGTCACTTGGCCATTACTGCGCGATGGGGTGTAGCGGAAACCGTCAACCGGCCAGGTTGGCCTTGTAGTCGATTTCGCACGAGCCGCCCACGATGAACTCCTTCTTGAAATGCCCCACCGCCACAGCGGGATTCTCCTCGCCGCCGTCGCGCGCCGCCCGGACGCCGGTGTCGTCGAACTTGGAGAAATCCAGCTTCGCAAGCCGGTCGAACTCCTCTTTCGCGAGCGAGAACGTGAGGGTGATCTTGCTCTTGCTTCCCCTTGCGACGTTGACCGTCTCCTCGCCACCGTCGCCCTCCGCCGTGCGGGTCAGCGCCTTGCCCATGTGCCTCTGAGCATTTATGAACATCGGCTTCGGTTCGAACACGTATTCGCCGGCGTAGTTCGTATAGATGTCTTTAAGCAGCTTCGCCCCAGGCCCTTGCCGCCGACGAAGCCGTTGACGAAAGCGTCGTGCTGCTCCTTGCCGGACTTCTCGGTGCGCCTGTACAGGTTGGAGAGCGCTCCGGGCGCCCAGTCCGCATCCGGCAGCGCGTCTGCGACGTCCAGGTCGTAGACGTACTCGTAGTTGTCGTTCTTGCCGAGCAGGGCATCGGTCGTCTCAAGGAGGATCACCAGTACGTTCTTGTCCTGGTCGCCGAAGTTGCTGGTGTTGTTCTGCAGTCCGAACGACGTGCCGTCTCCGGCGAGCCGCCTGGAGTAGACGTCTTCGAAGAACGCGTAGAGTTCGTTGGCGCCGGCGGAACGGAGAGCCCCGGAGATTCTGCGAACCGCGTCCATGCCGCAGCGTTCGAGGGAAAGATCGACGAAGAGGCTCTTGAACAGTTCGATTTCGTCGGCACCGATCAGCAGGTTCCTGGCGCCCACCTTGACGAGCGTGTCGTTTATGCCCGTGGTCAGGCGCGATACGGCATTGTACAGGTCGCCGGGGCCGGAGTTGGCCGTAAGCCCTTAAGGGACGAAATGCTCTTGGAGCGGAGCGTGCGGACAATGTTCGCGAACATCCCCGCCTCGAGGGGGCGTCCGTAGTGCGCGAAGAACTTCTTGCCGATGTCGATGATCCGCGGGTTTCCGTTCGCGGCCTTGCGGAGATCCTTGGCGCATGCCATGAACTTGTCCACGAGCCTGAAGCCGTCGTCCTCGGATCTTGGATTGCCGTTCGACAGCACGACCCTGTTGATGGCGGAGGCGACGAGGTCGGCAGCGTCCGCGTCGGCGAGGCTGCGCTTGAGCGCCGCGTCCACGAGGTTCATCACCTCGGGATCCCGGGCCTTCTTCCCGAGTTTCTCGACCGCGACGGTCCTGACGCGCCCGAGGCGTTCGGCGCGCTGCTCTATGGCACGCGTCACGGCCAGAATGCGGCGGGAGTTGAGCGGATTGCCCTCTCCGTTGTCGTTCAGTTTCATGGCCTCCACCACGTCCTTGGGCATGTTCATTGCGCCGCCGAACATGTCCACTATGCACGCTTTGAATTCAGCGCGGATGTCGTCGGCCGACCGCATGAGGCGTCCGGAGCGGTGCAGCGCCCCGATCTTGTCGCCGGTTTGGACGGCAACGGAGTGGAGTCCGAACTCGTTCCGCTCGCCGAGACGCGCTATCGTCTTTACGTTTCCGTTTGCCTCCGCATCGCGGGCGAAAGCGACGAAGTTCATGAATTGGGCGTTGAAATCGATTCCAGCGGCATGGTTTTCCCTTCCTTCTGGAGCGAAAACTTCAGACGGCAAGCATCGCGTCTATGGCGCGACGGGCGGGGATGGCGATTTCCGGAGGCACAATCACGCGCGGGCTCATGTCTCTCAGACATGCGGCGAGATTCTCGAGCGTCGTCTTCTTCATGTTCGGGCAGACCAACGAATCCGAAACCGGGATGAACGACTTGCCCGGATTCTCTTTCTTCAGACGGTGGAGTATGCCGATTTCCGTACCGACCAATATCGTCTTCGCGGAGGTTTCACGGGCGAACTTGCACATTCCGCCCGTTGAAAGCCGCTCGTCGGCCGCTGCGCGCACGTCTGCCGGACATTCGGGATGCACTATGACGGGAGCGCCTGGATGCCCGGCGCGCGCAGTCTCTATCGCCTTGGCCGTAAGGCGCGCGTGCGTCGGACAGTACCCCGGCCAAAGAATGTACTCTCTCCCCTCTTTCGAGGAAACATGTCCGCCAAGATGCCTGTCCGGCACGAAAATGATCTCGGTGCCGGCGGGGATGGTCGCCATGACGCGCTCCGCGTTGCCGCTTGTGACGCAAAGGTCGCACTCCGCCTTGACCTCTGCGGTGGAGTTGACGTAGCAGACTGCGATCGCGCCCGGATGCTTCGCCTTGAGCTCCCGCAGCTGGGCGCCGGTGATCATATCCGCCATCGGGCATCCGGCAGACGGATCCGGTATGAGCACGGTTTTCCCCGGATTGAGGATCGCCGCCGTCTCAGCCATGAAATAGACGCCGCAGAAGACTATGACTTCAGCCTCAACCATCGTGGCGCGACGGGCGAGCTCAAGGGAGTCGCCGGTGAAATCGGCGACATCCTGCACTTCCCCGCGCGTATAGTTGTGCGCAAGGATGACGGCGCCGCGCTCGCGCTTCAGCGCCGCAATCTCGTTCTGGAGCGAGTTCTCCATCAAATCAGCGACAGATAGAGCTTTTCGATGTCCTTGACGGTGCAGTCGCGCGGATTCCCGGGACGGCATGCATCGGCATAGGCGCTCTCGGACAGGAACTTGACATCCTCCTTCTTGAGCACGCCCTTGAGGTTGGCGGGGATGCCGACATCCTTGGAAAGCTTTTCCACGGCCTTGATCGCGGCTTCGCGCGCCTGGGTCAGGGTCATCTTGTCGACGCCTTTCACGCCCATCGCCGCGGCGATCGCACGATACTTGTCCCCTGTCTTGGGGGCGTTGAATTTCATCGCCGTCGGCAGAAGAATCGCACATGCCTTGCCGTGGGGCATGTCGTAGAGGGCGGAAAGACCATGCGCCATGGAATGGTCCACTCCGAGGCCTACGTTGGAAAAGCCCATTCCGGCGATGTACTGACCGAGAGCCATCCCCTCGCGTCCCTTCGGTTTGTTGGCCACGGCGTCGCGCAGCGACGAGCTGATCAGACGTATCGCTTCAAGATGCATCATGTCCGTCATCGGGCATGCAGCCTTGGTGATGAATCCCTCGATCGCGTGCGTGAGCGCGTCCATTCCCGTGAAAGCCGTAAGGCCCTTCGGCATGGTGGACATCATCTCCGGGTCGACGAACGCGACGACCGGAATATCGTGCGGGTCGACACAGACGAACTTTCTCTTCTTTTCGACATCGGTGATCACGTAGTTGATCGTCACCTCGGCCGCGGTGCCTGCGGTCGTAGGCACGGCGAGGATGGGCTTGGACGGCTTCTTCGTCGGCGCCACGCCTTCGAGCGATCGCACATCGGCGAACGAAGGGTTGGCGGCGATGATTCCGACGGCCTTTGCGGTGTCCATCGAAGAGCCGCCGCCGATCGCGATGATCGAATCGGCCTTCGCCTTCCTGAACGCCTTGACGCCGTTCTTCACGTTCTCGATCGTGGGGTTGGGCTTGATGTCGGAATAAACCGCGTACTGCACCTTTGCCTTGTCGAGAATATCCGTCACCTTTTTGGTGACGCCGAACTTTATGAGATCTGGATCGGAGAAGACGATCGGTTTCTTGAGACCGCGGGCGGCGAGTTCGTCCGTGATAGCCGCCACGGCTCCGGCGCCATGGTAGGAGGTTTCGTTCAGGATGATGCGATTGACCATTTTATCTCCTTTGTTGTTGGTGATTGAAGATATTATACCATATTTGCGCATGGTTGCGGAGAACGGAAACCGCCTTTCACCGCGAAGGCTTCCCGGTGAGATATCTCCACGCGGCGGCGGGTCCGTCTTCCCGGCAGACCTCCGCCGCGCTCAGCAGAAAAGAGCCCCTCCAGAAATCCTTGCCCGGATCGAGCCGCAATCGCGCATCGCGCAACGCGAACTTGTTTGCCGTCTTGCGCATTCCGCTCTCGATCGCCGACGCGCCGCCGGGCCGTATCGCGTAAACGTAGTCCGCACAGTCGACTATTCGCATGGATTCCGCCCGCAGGGCAAAAGCGGCAAGAAACATCGCGTCTTCATTGAGCGAAAGCGACTCGTCGAAGCGAAGATCCCCGACCGCAGACCGCCTGAAGGCCCTGCACCATACGGTCCCGAACTCGCGTCCGCACCCTTTCCACATCCGCTCGCGCGTGCGATAGCGGAAAACATCCCTCAGCCTGTAGCCGAACACGGCTCTCCACACGCGGCTTTTGACAGCAGCCCCTCTGTATTCGGCGCCCGGATCCGGAGGAGAAAACCGGGAATCGGTTCCGTTCTCGCGCATTATGAAGCCGCCCCACGCCAAATCGACCCCATCCGCCGCAGCGACAAGATTTTCCATCCATCCCGGAAGAATCGAGTCATCGGGGTCGGCGAAAAGAAGCAGGTCGCCCTGCGCAGCGTCGATGCCGGTGTTGCGGGCCGCGCTCACGCCCCCATGGGGTCTTCGCACGAGACGGAAGCGTGGATCTTCAAGCACGGAATAGTCCGTGCCGCCGTCGCCGTCGTCCACGAAAACCGCCTCCCACCACCCGCGGTATGTCTGCGCCCTCATGTCGGCGGCAAAACCAGAAAGCCACATTCCGGCATTCCTGCAAGGCACGACGACGCTGACTCTGGGCAAGGCGCTCATAATATCTCGACCGTCGCCGCCGCCGCCGAGAGGCCCGCCCCGAAGCCCGCAAGAAGAGCCCGTCCCTTCAGCCCGGAATGGGCAAGCGACAAAGGTATGGAACACGACCCGGTGTTCGCATAAACCTCCCCCCCGGCCGCAAGGCATCCGGAAAGGCCGAGAGACTTAGCCAGCCTGCGGACCATGTACATATTGGCTTGATGGGGGGCGAAAACGTCAATGGTGCGCGAATCGCGCATGCGGACGTTTTGAAGAAAATCCGAAAGAAACGGAGAGACCTCGGCGGCGACGAAAGAGAAGACCCCGAACCCGTCCATCCGCACGGGCCCTCCCGCGGGGCAAGAGAGCGCGCCGGACGCTCTGGAAAGAAAAGAGAAAAACGAACGGCGCGGAGACGAAGGATCGGAAGAGACGACAGATACGGTGGCGGCATCGGAAAAAAGCGGCGCCGTGGACATGTCGGCGGGATCGGTCAGGGCGCTTTGCAGATCCCCGTCGAAGAGAAGAACCTTGCGTCCGGTGTCGACCGCAAGGCGCCCCGCCGCATATATGGCATACGGATAAGCGCTGCATGCGGCCTGAAGGTCTATCGCCGGAACGCAAGGGGGGACTCCGAGGGCGGACGCAAGGCGCACCGCGAGGGAGGGGAATCTGTCCGGGGCGGAGAACGTCGCGACCACGACTGCGCCTATCCGGCCGAATTCGCATTGCGGCAGGTCGGCCGCAGCCTTGAGAAAAAGGCTTTCAAGACTCTCGCCATCCGCCGCCATCCGCCGCTTCGGGAAGCCCGTGGCCTCGATAGTCTTGTGATCGACACCGAGCGATGCGTTGTCCGCGACGATCGATCCGGCAGCGACCGCGATGCGCTCAACGGATATCTCGGGGACCTCTATCACAGGAAAACATCCTGGAGTCCGGGAAGCCGGGCTATCATCCACGCCTGGCAGGCGTTGAATATCTCCTGCGCCGTAGAACCAGGCGGCATGGACTCGGGAACCTGCGCATACTCGTCAAGATCGTGCCGCGTAAGACTGGCGAGGACCTTGGCTATGACGGGTATGTATGTCGAACTCATAGACAGAACGTCAACGCCCAACGACGCCCAATAGACGCCCACGATCGGATCCGCCGCGGACTCGCCGCACACGCTGACCTGTATCCCGTGCCGCTTTGCGGCGGCGACGGTCTCTTTTATGAGCCTCAGTATCGCAGGGTTGAACGGCTGGTACAGATGGGCGACAGCATCGTTGCCGCGGTCAGCCGCCATCGTATACTGCACAAGATCGTTCGTCCCGATGGAAAAGAAATCAACCTCGCGCGCGAACGCGTCCGCATTCAGCGCCGCGGAAGGCACCTCTATCATGACGCCGACGCGCACATCCTTGCCGTACGGTATGTCCTCTGCGCTCAAATCCCGCTTTACGGACTCCAGCATCTTTGCGCACTCGCGTATCTCCTCGATGCACGAAACCATCGGATACATGAGCTTCACCTTGCCGAACGCCGACGCGCGCATTATCGCCCTGAGCTGGCGGCGCATGACATCGCGGTGGGAGAGAAGGTAGCGGATCGACCTGTTGCCGAGAAAAGGATTCGCCTCCTTCGAAGATATGCCCCTTACGAGCTTGTCGCCTCCGATGTCCAGGGCTCTGATGCAGGCCGACGCGCCTTCGCGGATCTTGCCGGCGTATATGACGGCCCGCTTGTAGGCTTCGAACTGTTCGTCTTCGGAAGGCTCCGTCTCGCGGTCCAGCCAAAGATATTCGCTGCGGTAAAGTCCTATCCCCCGCGCACCGTACTCGGTCACCGCGGCAAGCGGAATTCCGGGATGGACGTTGGCGTATACGAGAACCTCTCCGCCGTCCTTGAGCGTACCGGCAGGAAGGCCGCCTGTGGCGACCTCCGCGGCGATTGCGCGCTGACGGCTCACCAAAGCCTCGAACTCGCGGCGCATCGCTTCGTCGGGGTTGACGGTTATCGCGCCGTTCGTGCCGTCCAGGAGAACGAACTCCCCCGGTTCGACACGCGACGTCACATCCCCGAGCCCGCAGACCGCGGGCAGCGCCAGCGCGCGCGCCAAAAGAGCCACATGGCTCGTCGTCGACCCGCCGTTGGTGGCGAATCCGAGAACGAGATCTCTCGGAAGCTGCACCGTCTCGGACGGCGTAAGGTCGTCCGCCACGATTATCGAGGGGACCTTCAGCTCCGCCGCAGGATTGCGGTCGTAGCCTGTAAGCGCCTTGAGCAGGCGCCTTTCGACGTCGTCTATGTCCCTGACCCGCTCGCGGAAGTAGGCGTCGTTCATGCGCGCGAACTGGGCCCTGGCGCCGTCTATCGTCCGGCGCACGGCAGATTCGGCATTGACGCGCCCTTCGGTGATGTGCGACGACGCCTCGCGGTTTAGCGTAGGGTCCTCGAGGAGCATCAGATGGCATTCGAAGACGCGCACGTCCTCCTTGCCGGAACGCTCCTTCAAAACCGATATCAACCCCTCGAGGTCCCGTCTTACGTCGCCGACGGCCCTGTGAAGGCGCATAAGCTCGGACGTCTCCTGTCCGGGGCCGATCACATACTCGGGAATCGGGATCTGCCCGCCTCCACGGTATATGAACACAGGACCGGACGCGTACCCGCGCGCAGTCGGCAGTCCCGCGATCGTGGTCGGGGTTTTACTGTTCATCCGGAATGTCGAACTTGCGCTCGATCAAGGCCGCGAGATCGTCTAGCACCTCGTTCGCCTGAGGGCCCGACGCGGTCACTTTAAGAACCGTGCCGCATGTCGCCTCGAGCGTCATCAAAGCCATGATCGACTTTCCGGAAACGGTGTTTCCGTCCTTGTCGACGACGACTTCCGCGTCATACCGACTCGCCGTCTTCGCAAAAAGCCCGGCGGGCCTGACATGCATTCCGTACTTGTTGAGGAGCGTGAACTCCCGGGTAATCTTATCTGCCATGCGTTCTGCCCTTTCGTATCTTCTCTGAATGCGGTTTGACGGCGCGGCGTTTCAACCGCGCCGACAGCACCGCCACCGGATCGTACCCGGCGGCGACGAGTTTCTGCTGCTGGGCCGCAGTCTCGACAAGATTGACGAGATCGCGGCCCTCCGAGACGGGGATTATGATGTTCGGGACATCCACCCCGAGTATTTTGCGGGTGCGTCGCGTCTGGCCTATGCGGTCGACCTCTCCGCGTATCTCGTCCAGCTTCCTGAACGTTATGACGAGGCCAAGGCGCTTCTCGCCGCGTATGGCGTTTACGCCAAAAACGCCGGCTACGTCAAGTATGCCGATTCCGCGGATTTCCATGTAGCCGGCCGTCGCCTCGCTCGCGCTCCCGAACAGAAGGTTGGAGGCGACGTCTTTGCGGATGCACGTCAAATCGTCGGCGACCAGCGACGCCCCGCGCTTGATGAGGCCGAGGGCCGTCTCGCTCTTTCCGAGGCCCGGATCGCCTTCAAACAGGACTCCGAGACCGCCGACCTCCACCATGGTGCCGTAAAGAGACGTGCGCGGAGCCGCGAGCGTCTCCAGGATGAAAGTGGCGATCCTCCCGAAAATCCGCGTCGGAACATCCGTGGCCAGGACCACGGCGCCGATCTCCTCGGCAAGCCGCAGCAGCCTGTCGCCGGGCACGCGCCCCGCCGTGAAAACGAACAGCCATGCGCGCCGGCGCGCGAGAGCGCGGAAACGCTTCTCGCGTTCAAGCTCGGAAAGCGACCTCAAGTAGGCGGCTTCCGCGTTGCCGACGATCTGCACGCGCGAGGCGGCGAAGTTCTCGAAGAACCCCGTAAGCGCCAATCCGCAGCGGTTGACCACGGGCTCGCGTATCACCTTGCCGGCCCGCGAAGCGCCGGCGAGCAGCCTGAGGCCAAGCCGCTCCGCACCGGCTTCGATGAAGTCGGTCACGGTAACCGGCACGCCCTTCACGGCTTTGCTCGTCGGCAGCTCCTCCACGGAATCGTCTCCTTTCAGTTCTTGGGCGACGCCTCGCGCTGCTTGCGGACGGTTCCCTTGCGGGCCTTTACGCGCATCCTGAGAAGCTGACGCTCGGCTCTCGCGGCGGCCGTGTCGATCACGCTCTTTGCGCTCTCGGAGAATTCTTTCGCGCCGACCGCCGTCTCGCCGAGGCGGTTCGCCACGACTTCGGCCATATACATGTGCTTTTTGACGTCAATGTCGATGACGATGTTTATCGAAGTGACCTTGGGGAATTTCTCCTGAAGCTTCTGCATGCGCGACTCCGCATATTCCTTCAGCGCCTCGATCCTGACGTCGCTGTGTCTCATTGTGACTTCTATGCTCATTGCCGTACTCCTTTCTTCTGTGTTGGCGTTGTGCCGTTGTGAATCAAAGCCTGAACCCGTCGCCCAGATAGCGCCTGCGGACCTCTTCGTCCTGCACGAGCACCGACGACGTGCCCTCCTTCAAAAGCTGCCCGTTGTAGACCATGTAGGCGCGATCGACGACGGAAAGCGTCTCGCGCACATTGTGGTCCGTTATGATGATTCCAAGCCCCTTCTTGGCCAGCTTGCGGACTATCTCCTGTATCTCGTTCACCGACAGCGGGTCGACGCCTGCAAACGGTTCGTCAAGCATCAGTATCGCAGGGTTTCGCACGAGAGCCCTGGCGATCTCCAGTTTGCGGCGTTCGCCGCCCGAGAGAGTGTATGCGGGCTGCTTTGCGACCTTCATCAGATCGAACGGAGAGAGCAGCTCCTCCGCCCGCGCCTTGCGCTCGCGCCTCCCGATGGGGAGCGTCTCCAGGATCGCCATGACGTTTTCCCAGACGGAAAGCTTGCGGAAAACGCTCGCCTCCTGCGCGAGATACCCGATTCCCTTGCGCGCGCGCAGGTAGACGGGCAGATCGGTCACGTCTTCGCCGCGGAAAACGACCTTCCCTCCGTCCGGCCGGACCAGCCCGACGACCATATAGAACGTGGTGGTCTTGCCGGCGCCGTTCGGCCCCAGCAAACCGACTATCTCCCCGCAGGCGCACGCGAAATCCATCCCGTTCACCACGCTCCTGTCGCCGTATATCTTCACCAGTCCGGTCGCCTGGAGGTCGGGTCCGTCGAAATCGCGCTTCGGCGCCGTGGCCGCATTCTCGGCGGCCATCGCATCCATCGCCTTCGATACTATATCGTCATCCATCTTGAAATCACTTCTCCATCAGTTTTTTGAGCCCGTCCGCTCCGCCCGCGCCGCCCGCATCTACCGTCACCGTGGACTGCTCGACCTCGACCTGCTCGGTGTCGATCCAGAAAGTTATCTTGCGCCCCTCCACGGAACTCCTGTGCTTGCCGTTGTCCTCCAGCCTCGCCGCGATCCCTTTCTCCGCATCGCCGTGCATGACGACCTTCGCGAGCTCCCTGTTGTACGTCGCCTTCGCGCACGAACCGCATCTGAGGCCGTTCGTGACCGCGACATTGCCTATCGCCACGACGCGCCTGAGATCGTTCGTCCCCTGAAGGAAAAGAAACACCTCGTCCGCATGCATCTTGAATTCGATGTCGTCGACCTTCACGTTGCCGGCGAACGCGATGACCCCGTCCTTCCTCAGATAACTCGCCCTTTCGCTCGTCACCTTGACCGTGCGCGGCCCGTCCTTGCCGTCCTTTGCGGACGGAAAGGCGAACTCGGACGCGGAATCGGCGACAGACGCGACCGCGACGGCCGCTAGAAGCATCGACATGAGCTTTTTCACAGTTTCACCCCTTCGAATTTGAATTTCTCGGACACTATCTCGACATCTGAGGAGACTCTCACGTATTCATCGGGAAACGATACATATATGCCGACCCCGGAGATGACGGTTCCATCCATCTCTCCGCGAGCCCTCCCCTCCAGCCATCCGCTCCGCGTCTTGCGGTCGACGATGCAGCCGTCAGCCTTGAACGCGGCCTTCACCGACCCGTCGCGCTCAAACTCCCTGACCGTCACGTCTCCGCACCATACAAGCCCGCTGTCGCTGAAGAACTGCGCCTTCCCCGCCGTAGCGGAAATCTTGGCCGAGCCGTCCGGATAGGCTTCGACCGGGACCACGATCCCGTGGGCGGGGGCGTCGATCGCGCCGAGGCTGTCGGAATACGCTTTCCGCAGCCGCTCCTCGTCGCGCGCCCACCCTTCGAGGCGTTCATCGGCCGCGACCGCCTCCACGGTCGCAGGAAGCGCAGCCTGTCCTGTGATTCCGCACAGGAGCAGAAAGAGCGGCACAAGTTCTTTTGCGACTTTCCTCATGCCGCATATTATATCAAAATATCCAACGGATTTGGCGGTTCAAATGCAAGTTCTTTCAATCGCCGGCGCGGATTCAAATCTTTTCGCAGTCCCCCGGATCCACCGAAATCTCAACGGCCTGGTTCAGCATCATGACGTTGAGCACGATTTTCGCCCCCCCGTGATCGCGCTTGAGATATCCTTCGGTGCCGCGCATCGGTCCGTAGACTATTCTGACATGGTCACCCTCGCGGAAAACCGGCGCCCTGCGGATATCCGCGGCATCGCCTCTCCCTGCATGCTCGATCTGCCTGAGCTCGTGTATCAGAGCGCGCGGATCGGCCACGGACATGGTGTGCACCACAAGATTCGTCTTGAGCATCGCAATCCTGTCCGACGGATTCAGTTTCGCGAAAACGTATCCGGGGAAAAGCGGAAGCTCGGTGCGGACCTTTCTGCGCTGCACCTTCTTCACCTTCACGACCAGCGGCAGATGGTGCCAAAGCCTGTCATGGCGCAGAAACGCGGCCATCTTCTTCTCGGTGCGCGGCTTGACGTGCAGCACGCACCATCTCCTGGGCGCCGGAGCTTCCATTCCGGGCTCCTCCTGCGTCACACATCCTCCTTCGTTCCGGACAGCCGGCTTCTTTCGCACGCAAAGCCCATGACATGGCTTTCGACGCTCGCCTCGATGCTGGATGAAAGCAGGGAGAAATCCCGCGTGTCCACGGCTCGGAGGAAATCCCGGATGAGCGCAAGATCGCCGCCGGCGTGTCCGCTGTCCCTGTAGTTCCCTCCTTCGGGGGGCGCATAGCTCCATTCGCGCGCCTCGCCCGTGCGGAACCTGTGCAGAGTGAACGTCTTGCCGTCGCCTTCGATGTACCCCTCGGTACCCATCACCCGCGTGCGCCTTCCGCCCCATGGAGTGAATGCATCGAGCGAGAAGCTCGCCGTGACGCCTCCCTCGAAAAGCAGCGTGACGACGATGTGATCGGGCTGATCGTTGTCCATCCTGTATGCGCAGCGCCCGTAATCCGTCGTGCGCAGCCGCTCGAGTATCTCCTCCGCAGGGCAATCCCTCTTCAGGTCGAAGACATAGAGGAACCAGCGCTTCCTTTCGTAGATGTCTATCGCCGAGTACGGACAATCCTTCTCGTGCGGACAGCCGTCCGTGCATCTTTCGGGAGCCCCCGCAGGGGCCTTGTCCGCGCGGAAGAGCGCGATCCCGCCCTCGGCCGACACCCGTACGCACCGCCTTCCCGCCAGCCATTTGAGAATATCCAGATCGTGGCAGCTTTTCGCGACTATCATCGGCGTCGTGGCCTTGCCGTCGTGCCAGTTCCCGCGCACAAACGAATGGGCCATGTGCGCGTACATGACAGGCTCCTGATGCTGGATGTTCACGAGCTCGCCTACAAGCCCGGAATCGATCGCCTTCTTGAGCGCCCTGAAATACGGCGAATACCTGAGAACATGCCCAACGGCGACCATCACGCCCGTCTCGCGCTGGCGCCGGGCGAGATCGCGGCATTCCTTTTCGCTCTGCGCCATCGGCTTTTCCAGAAGTATGTCGTATCCCTGGCGCATCGCCTCCATGGCGGGCTCGTAATGCAGATCGTCGGGAAGCGCGATGAGAAGGATGTCGGCGAGCTTGCCGCCCCTGCCGGCCTCCAGCATTTCGCGGTAGTCGCCGAATACGCGGTCTGCGGGTATGCTCCACTTCTCGGCCATCGCCTCGCGGCGCGACTTGAGTATGTCCGACACGGCGACCACTCTGAGAGTCCCGGGAAAGAGTTTGCCGTATTCCGGGTATTCGTTTCCGCGCGAACCTGCGCCCATGACCGCGACTGTAATTTCGCGGCTTGTGGAAATCTTGAGCGGCTCCGTCTCATTGAGAAGAGCGAATGTTTTTTCGATGTCCATTTTCACTCCACGAGAACGGCGGCATGCACGGCGATTCCCCGTCCCGCGCCCACGTCGTCCATCTTTTCATTCGTCTTTCCTTTTACGGAAATCTGCGACACGTCGACGCCCATTATGTCCGCAAGGCTCTCGCGCATCGCCTGGACGTGGGGTCTCAGCTTCGGCTTTTCGCATATTACGGTTATGTCGACGTTCTCCAGCTCATGCCCCGCATCGCGCACATCGTCCATCGCCGAGGCGAGAAGCTCGGCCGAATCGGCGCCCTTCCATCGCTCATCCGTGTCCGGAAAGTGCGAGCCGATGTCTCCCAGAGCCGCAGCCCCGAAGAGGGCGTCTATGACCGCATGTATGACGGCGTCTCCGTCGGAATGCGCCGCAAGCCCCGGCGAGCCGGGTATAGTGACGCCGGCGAGGACCAGCGGACGCTCCGGATCGTCCGAAAAGACGTGCGAATCGTAGCCCAGACCTATGCGCATCGCGAACCCTCCGTCACAGGAGGCCAAGCGACACCAGCGTCGCACGGATCTTCGCAAGGTTCGCATCCGTCGTCTCGCAGAGAGGCAGGCGGAACGCGCGCTCGATCCTGCCCATGAGCGCAAGCGCCTCCTTGACCATCACAGGATTGGTGTCGATGAAAAGGTCATGGAAGAGAGGGTACCATTTCTCGTGCATCGCACGCGCGGTTTTGAAGTCTCCCGCGAGCGCCGCCCTCACCATGTCGCCCATCTCCCGGGGGATCACGTTCGAGGCGACGGATATGACGCCCGACGCCCCGACGGAAATCATGGGCACCGTCAAGGAATCGTCGCCCGACAGGACCGTAAAGTCCGGGGCCAGGCGCCTTATCGCGCTAACCCTCTCGACGGAACCCGCCGCCTCCTTGATCGCGACGACGTTCGGATGCTTCGCAAGGCGCGCGACCACATCCACGGGTATCTCCTTGCCCGCCCTTCCGGGTACATTGTACAGTATCACAGGAAGGCCAAGGTCGGCGACTGTCATGAAATGGCGGTAGAGCCCCTCGGGATTGGGCTTGTTGTAGTACGGCGTCACCTGCAGCGACGCGTCCGCGCCGCCCATAGAAATGGCGGCCTTTGTGAGCGATACGGCCTCGGCGGTGGAATTCGCCCCCGTCCCGGCGACCACCAGAACCTTTCCTCCGGCGAACTCGATGGTCTTTTCGATCACCCTGTGATGCTCTTCGTGCGTCAGGGTCGGGGACTCGCCGCTGGTCCCTACAGCGCATATGCCCTCGACTCCACCCGCGACCTGTCCATCGACGATCGCCCTCAAACGGCCGTAGTCAACTTCGCCGACCTTGTCGAACGGAGTGATCATCGCCGTGATAGTACCGGAAATTTTCATGCGCATATTATACCAAAAATTCCGGAGTTGGTGCGCCCGGAGGGACTCGAACCCCCATGCCGAAGCAGTGGAACCTAAATCCACCGTGTCTGCCATTCCACCACGGGCGCGGCGGAAAAACCAACCTACTTGCCCAACTTCTCCTTGTGCGAGTAGAATACGCGCGCCTTCTGCGCGAAACGCTGGGCCTCGGGGAAATTCTTCTCGGTCGCCAATCGCTGGAAGTCCTCCAGCGCCTCGCGCTGGCGCCTGTCAAGCCGATCCGGGACCTCAAACACGACGCGCGCGGTAAGATCGCCGGGAGAGCCTCCGCGAAGCGACGGGACGCCCTTCCCCCTGAGGCGGAACAGCTTGCCGTTCGGCGTTCCGGCCGGTATCTTCAACGTAGCCGCGCCGTCCGGAGTCGGGACCTCCACGGTGCCGCCAAGAGCCGCCAAGACAGGCGAAACGGGTATGTCGACCCCAAGCTCCTGCCCGTCACGGTCGAAAATGTCGCTCTCGCGTATTCCGATGAGGACGTAGAGATCCCCGTTCTCTCCGCCTCTCACGCCGCCGCCACCCTTGCCGGCGAGTCTCAGGCGGGAACCGTCGTCGATTCCCGCCGGGATGTTGAGCTTTATCTTGCGCGGCGTGGAAACATGCCCAGTTCCGCGGCACGCGCGGCAAGGTCTTTCGACCACAGAGCCCTCGCCGCCGCACGTAGGGCAGGTCTGGCGGACCTGGAAGAAACCGCCTCCGCCGATGACCTGTCCGCGTCCGTTGCACGTGTGGCAAGTCACGCGTCTTGAGCCTGCGGCGGCCCCCGTTCCGTGGCATTCCGGGCATTCCGAGGGAAGCGTTATGTCGATTGTCCTCTCGCTCCCGAAAATCGCCTCGTCGAATTCGATGTCCAGACGGAAAGTCATGTCTTCGCCGCGCTGCGGACCGTTCGGATCGTTCCTCTGCCTGCGTCCGCCGCCGCCGAAGAACTGCTCGAAGCCACCGAAACCGCCGCCTCCGCCGCCGCCGCGTCCGCCGAAAATGTCGCCGAACATGGAGAATATGTCCTCCATGTTCATGCCGCCGCCCCCGAAGCCGGCGCCTCCGCCCATTCCGGCGTGGCCGAACTGGTCGTAACGCTGACGCTTGCCGGGATCGTGAAGGACGTCGTAGGCCTCCGCGGCCTCCTTGAATTTCTCCTCGGCCGCCTTGTCTCCCGGATTGCGGTCGGGATGGTACTTCATCGCAAGCTTGCGGTAGGCAGACTTTATCTCGTCCGCCGTCGCAGTCTTAGAGACCCCCAGAACCTCGTAATAGTCGCGCTTTTCAGCCATCTCAGCCTTCTTTCGCCGGCTCTTCCGCACCGCCGGGCCTGCCCGCGGACACGACGACCTGCGCCGCCCTCAGAACCTTGCCTTTCAGCATCCATCCGCGCTTTGATTCTATCGAAACCTTCCCCTCCTCGACATCGGCCGACGGGAGATGCGCTATGGCCTCCATCCTCTCCGTGTCGAGCGCTTCGCCGACCGAATCGAAAGGCTCCGCGCCGTGATCCTTGAGCATCGCGAGGAACGTGTCGTAAACGAGTTGCACGCCCTTGACAAACTCGTCCCCGGGATCTTTCGCGTTGGCGAGCGCAAGTGCGAGATTGTCCACGACAGGCAGCACATCCTTGAGGATTTCAGCCTCCGCATAGCGGTATGTGTCTTCGCGGTCGCGGGCGGTGCGCTTTTTGAAATTGTCGAAATCGGCGAGAACGCGCGCATACTGGTCTTTCCAGTCCGGCTCGGCAGGCGTCTCCGCCGCCGGCTCGGCCGATTCCTCTGCGCACTCCCCGGCAGCGCCTTCTTCAGGCGCAGCCTCTTCCTGCGGAGCAGGCTGCCCCTCCGCAGCCGTCTCTTCGGGCGTCTCCGCCTCTTTGTCATTCTTTTCTTCTGCCATGCTTTTTCTCTTGCGCCAAAATCTCATTATGCCTTGATCTGCCCCGACTTGGCCAGCATCTTCGCCTCGACCGACTGGATTTCGGCGAATCCCTGGGAGCTGTGCGGATTGAGCCCGTCCGACGCCTCCATCGAACTGTCGGCCTCGTTGTATATCGTCGCCTTGAGCCCCTTGAGAGACTCGAAGAAGATGTTGCCCTTGTAGAGCCCGAGCGTCACCTCCGCAGTCGCCTTGTCGGCCCAGACCTGTATCGCCGCGCGAGCCGCCGCCGTCGCGGGATCGAACCAGCGGCCGTCGTAGATCTGGTCGCTCACGAGTTTGGAAAGCTCGTTGAACAGCTTCGTCGAGCGGCGGTCCATTATTCCCTCGTAGATGTATTTGAGGCCCCACGAAAGGACTTCCATGCCGGGCGCTTCGTAGACTCCGCGGCTCTTCGTGCCGATGATGCGGTTCTCGAGCGCATGCTTCATGCCGATACCGTTCCTGCCGCCCGTCCTGTTAAGCTCGAGCATGACTTCGTAAGGCGTCATCTTCTTGCCGTTGACGGCGACGCAGCGGCCCTTGACGAACGATAGGACGACCTTCTCGACCTTGTTGGGGGCCTTGTCGGGCCATACGCCCATGGTGGGCTTGACGATTCTCATCGACGTCTCCATCGACTCGAGATCCTCCGCCTCGTGCGAGAGGCCCGCAAGGTTCGCGTCGGTGGAATATTTCTTCTTCGTTCCGGCGAACGCCGTGATGCCGCGCTTTGCGAGGAACTCCACCATCTGCGTGCGGCCCGGGAACTTCTTTAGCAGCTCCTCGTCGCGCCAGGGCGCGTAGACGCCGAATTTTGGATCCATGACATTGGTGTAGCGCTCGAAACGCATCTGGTCGTTGCCGCGGCCCGTAGCGCCGTGCACCAGCACCGTGCAGCCCGCTTTCTTCATGGCGGGGAGAAGCTTCTGCACCGTGACTGCGCGCGCGATGCCGGTGGAATTCCAGTATCCGCCGTCGTACATCGCCTGGCACTTCACCGTCTCGAAGCAGATGTCCGCCATCTCGGCCGTCACGTCCACGATCGTGGTCTCGACACCCGTAGGCGCCATCTTCTTCTTGATGTCGTTGATGTCTTTCTCGTCGGGCTGGCCGACGTTCGCGCTGAACGCCTTCACCTTGACTCCGGCGTCAAGCAGAACGCAGCATATCGTCTTGGAATCGAGCCCGCCGGATACGCACACGCCGGCCGTCTTGCCCTTGAGGTCTTCAAGTTTCATCTGTCAGGTTGTCCTTTCTGAAATAGAAATGGTCGGAGCGGAGGGATTTGAACCCTCGGCCTTTTGGTCCCGAACCAAACGCGCTACCAGACTGCGCTACGCTCCGACGAAACTTGTTTTCCGAAAAGAAAACATTGAATAGTATACTATTTTGCGGGACCCAAGTCAATGGGTCAAATTCACTTTCCCTTCACCACCGCGTCTATGGCGATCAGCTTTCTCCAGAGTTTCTCAACCTCCGAAAACTTTATCGCATTCGCCGCGTCGCTCTTCGCGACTTTGGGGTTCATGTGGGTTTCCATGAACACGCCGTCGACACCCGTCGCGACAGCCGCCCGCGCAAGGGCCGGGGCGTACTTCCCGTCGCCTCCAGAGCCGGTGCCGAGTCCGCCGGGGCGCTGCACGGAGTGGGTCGCATCCATCACCACGGGATATCCGAGTTCGCGCATGATCAGGAGCGAACGCATGTCGGCGACGAGATTGCGGTAGCCGAAAGACGAGCCTCGCTCGCACAGGACGATTCTCCTGTTGCCCGTGGACTCGATCTTTCTTGCGACTTGAGCCATATCCTCCGGCGCCATGAACTGGCCCTTCTTGACGTTCACGACGGCACCGGTCTCGCCGGCGGCGACGACGAGGTCCGTCTGGCGCGCAAGAAACGCCGGAATCTGCAATACATCGCAAACCTCCGCGGCGCGGGCGCACTGCCAGGGCTCGTGTACGTCGGTAAGCACGGGAACGCCCACGCTCTGCCGTATCTCCGCAAGTATCTCAAGCCCCTTGTCTATTCCCGGACCGCGGAACGAATCGACGCTCGTCCTGTTGGCCTTGTCGAAGCTGGCCTTGAATATGTACGCCACGCCCAGCTTCTTCGCCAGCGCCGAAAGGCGCTTTGCGAGATCTATCGCCATCGCGCGCGACTCTATGACGCAGGGGCCAGCTATGAACACGAGCCCGCCGCCGCCGAACTTCACGCCTTTGTCGACTTCCACCTTCTTCATGATGTCTCTCCTTCCGCCATGCCGGTTTCGCCTCCGCCGCCGGACCCTCCGGCGCGCGGTTTGACAAGCCTGTTCGCGTCAGCCCTGTCGAACTGGCGCCTTGAATGAAACCACTTTATCGATTCGCCCGGCTCGCATACTTTCAGCGCGACCTCGGCTGCGAGAACGGTCTCGGATATGCGGAATGCGTCTTCCGCACCCTCCGGCGCGCCGCTGCAGCGCACCTCCGATCGTCTGCGGGAGCCGATGAAGACCGTCCTCTCCTCTTCGCCGTCCCCGGCAGCGCGCCAGACTATCTTGAGCCCGCGATACACGAGCTCGAGCGACTCTCCGCGCCTGATCTCCATTATGTGGCCCGGCTTCAGCGCCGCGAAAGGCAAGGCGAGCAGGCGCGGACCGTCCTCCAGGACCGATCCTTTCGCGCAAACCACAACCTCCGTTATGCGCCCCAGAGCCCCGGACTCCAGCAAATCCAGATTCGCCGCGAAGACGGCGCTGCGTCCGCCAGGCGAACCAGAGCGCACCTCCACCTTGCTTTCTTTCGCAGCGCTCTCCAGGTCGCCAAGCTCCTTAAGCGTGCCTGCGAGCGGAGCTTCGGAGAGCACCTTCATTCCGCGCCGGACCGCCTCGATCGCAAAAGGCCCTCTCTTCCCCGGCGGCACGGCGGCGACCGCCGCGACAACGTGACGCCCTTCCGCACAGTCCAAAAGCCTCGCGCCGTCGGTGTAGTACGACACCTCGAAACTCCTGGCGTCCAATCCGTCCGCAGCCATGAGCGCGGCGGCCTTTTCGCGCGCGCGGTCCGAACCGTCAAGCAGAACCACCACCGCGCCGCTGCCTTCTTCTTCGAAAAAACGGATGCATCCTGCGGACATCCCCGCGACCGCTGCCGCGGCGACGAACTTGAGGACGGACTTTATGGCCGCCTCAGCCATTTCTCCCCCCGGCCGCAAGGCAATCCACCGTCTTCCCCGTTTTCCTCGACTCCTCGGCCAGAAACGCCAGCCTGTGCGACTCCAGCGCGCCATCCAGAATGCTTGCGTATCTCTCCTTAGACGCTTTCCTCGCAAGGAACGCAAACTGCGCCATGATGCCCGCGTCGCCTCCTCCGTGGGCGCCGGCCGTGTCGGGATATACGGTTCTGTCTCCGCCGAGGAACGGCTTGACCTCGATCGTCTTCTCGTCGGCCACGATTTCCCCCCGGGTCCCGAAGAAATGCGACACCCTGCGCCGCTCCTTGGAGTAGCTTTCCATCTCGAGGATTATCGTAAGCCCTCCGTCGAAATCCATGAGAACGGTCTGGTGGTCGACAGAGTCGTTCCCTCCGGCGTACACGCAGCGTCCGTACCGCGACTCCTTCACCACCTTATCCATCGCCGCGTCGGACATGTCGGCGAAGTGGTATCTCAAATCCTCCCTCTCGCAATAGAGCCGTCTCGCGTCGAACGGACACCCCGCGCGGACCTGCGCCGGACAGTCCTCGCAACGTTCCGCGGCGCCTTGCGGACGCTCCTGCGGACGCCAGTGCATCAGCGATCCGAAACTCGAGATCTTCCTGCAGCGCCGCCCCTTCGTCCACCACTCTATCAAATCGAAGTCGTGCGAACACTTGTTCACGAGCATGCCCGTGCCTTCAGACTCCACGGACCAGTTTCCGCGGCAGAAGGCATGGGACGCCTTGCCGTACGAAATCGCCGCAAGATGATGCACGCTCGTGAGCTCGCCTATCTCTCCCGAAGCGACGATTTCCCTTAGCTCCCTGTAATACGGGGAATACCTGAGCACGTATCCCGCAAGAACCATCTTCCCCGCCCTGGCTCTCGCCGCGCGTATCTTTTCGCACTCATCCCACGTGCAGCCCAGAGGCTTCTCCAGAAGCACGTGCATCCCTTTCGCAAGCGCGGCCTCCGCAGCGGGCAGATGAAGGCGGTCGGGAAGGGCGATGATCGCAGCCTCCGCGCCGGTATCGGCCGCAAGAGCCTCCTCCCATGTCCGGAAGCGCGGATACGGCGAATCCGCGGGAAATTCCGCCGCAGGGTCTGCAAGACCCGCAAGCTCGAATTCCCGCGGATGCCTGGCCGCGTATGCCGCATACGTGCGGCCGCGGATTCCGTAGCCGAGTACGAGCGCCTTCAAAGGCGTGTCGCAACCAGCCCCGGACACATCAGCTCCTCAGATACGCCGAGTATGCCTTGTATGTCTGCCAGCAGTCGAATTTGGACGCCAGCTCGCACGGCGCATGCATGTTCCAGAGAGGAGTCCCCATGTCGAGAACCGCCATCCCGAAGCGGGACATGTACTGTGCGATCGTTCCGCCGCCGCCCTTCTCGGCTTTGCCGAGCTCGGCCATCTGCCAGGAAACGTCGGCATCGTCCATGATCTTCCTGATCCTGGCGATGAATTCGGGTTCACAATCGCTCGATCCGCTCTTCGAGGCGCCTCCCGTGTACTTGGAGGCAGCCGGCCCCCTGTGGAACCTCGCGCCGTTGCCGGTCGAACCGAGATCCGCAAAGTGGGGATCGTCGGCCGCGGTGACGTCGGCGGAAAGCATGGAGGACTTCTCGAGCGCGCGGCGGACCATTATGTCCCTCGCGTTCTTCTCCTGGCGCTCGATAAGCTCGGCGACCGTGTTCTCGAAGAAGGAGCTCTGCATTCCCGTCGCGCCGACGGACCCGATCTCCTCCTTGTCGCACATGAGGATGGACGCCGTGACGTCCGGAACGTCGTCCGCCGCGTCGATGAGCGCCTGCAGCCCCGCGAAGGAGCACACGCGGTCGTCATGGCCGTAGCCGGCGATGAGCGCACGGTCGAATCCGCATTCCTGGGGCATTCCGGCGGGGACGATCTCGAGCTCGGCGGAAAGGAGATCCTTTTCGTCGATTCCGTACGTCTTCTTGAGGTATTCTACGAGCCCGTTCCTGTCGGCCTTGGGCTCGGCGTCGGCGTCGTCGCCCTTCTTGGGCTTCGCGTACGTGGTCCAGCATACGACATCGAGGTCCTCTGCGGGATAGAATTCGTCGCGGGTCTTCTTCGCCTGGTCCTTTCCGAGATGGGGAAGGATGTCGGAGATCATGAAGACGGGATCGCCGGGCTTGTCGCCCACCTCGATCTCGACCTTGACGCCGTCCTTGCGCACGACCGTGCCGTAGAGCGCCAGGGGCCTGACGAGCCACTGGTACTTCTTTATGCCGCCGTACATGTGGCAGTCGAGGTACATGTACCCGTCCTTGCCGTAGAGCGGCCTGGGCTTGAGGTCGAGCCTGGGCGCGTCGGTGTGTCCGCCGACGACCTTGAGTCCGTGCGTCGCGATGCTCTTTTTGCCGATCACCGCGGCCATGACCGTGCGGCCGAGATAGCCGCGGTAGACCTTGTCGCCCGCTTTCAGCGCCTTGAACGAAGAGATGTCCCTGAAGCCTCTCGCTTCAAGAAGCCTCACGCTCTCGGCATAGCTCCTGCGGGCTGTTTTCGCGATCCCGAGATACCGCATGTATTCGTTGCAGTACTCTTTCTCGGATTTGAATTTCATTTTTTCTTTTCCCTCCTTGATCTGTTTTCCGGATTCACGCCCCGAAGTCGACCGGCTTGATGCCCCAGATGTCCTTCGCGTACTCGAGAATCGCGCGGTCAGACGAGAATCTGCCCGAGCGGGCGATGTTCACGAGAGACATCGCGTTCCACTTCTTTGCGTTGCGGTACGTCCTGTCGACGCGGTCCTGGGCCTCGATGTAGCTCCTGAGGTCCGCGAGAAGCATGTAGTAGTCGTTGTAGTCGAGAAGCGAACGCAGGATCGGATCGAACAGCCCCGGCTCCAGGAGCGAAAAGACGTTCGACCTGATCATGTCGAGGGCCATCTTGATTTCGGGATCCTTGCTGTAGTATTCCCTAGAGACGTACGCCGGACGCTTCTTCGCGACGTCCTCTGTGCGCATGCCGAAGAGGAACATGTTGTCGTCGCCGACCTCCTGGTTGATTTCCACGTTGGCGCCGTCGTACGTTCCGATCGTGAGAGCGCCGTTCATCATGAACTTCATGTTGCCGGTGCCCGACGCCTCCATGCCTGCGAGCGAAATCTGCTCGGAGAGCTCCGCCGCGGGCATGATCTTCTCGGCCAGCGAGACGCGGTAATCCGGGAGGAACGCGACGGAGAGCTTTCCGCGCGTCTTCGGATTGGAGTTGACGACTCCCGCGACGCCGTGGATGAGACGGATGATGAGCTTGGCCATGTAGTATCCCGGCGCCGCCTTCGCCGCGAAGATGAAGCTCCTCGGCACGGGGTCGAACTTGGGATCGTTGACGAGCCTGTTGTAGAAGACGATGATGTAGAGAACGAGAAGCAGCTGCCTCTTGTACTCGTGCAGCCTCTTGACCTGCACGTCGAAGATCGCGTCGGGATCGAGCGTGAAGCCGAGATTCTTGCCGACCCAGTTGGAGAGGACGCCCTTGTTCGAGCGCTTGATCTTCGCGAGGGCCTCGAGGAACTGCTTGTCGGAGGCGAACTTCTCGATCTTCTTGAGCTCGTCGAGATGGGTGACCCAGTTCTCTCCGATCTTGTCCGTGATGAGCTGCGCAAGCGACGGGTTGGCCTTGAGAAGCCATCTGCGCGGCGTGATGCCGTTCGTCACGTTGCGGAACTTCTCGGGCATGATGTCGTAGAAGTCCTTGAAGAGCGACTCCTTCAGGATCTGCGTGTGAAGCTCGGCGACGCCGTTCACCGAAGAGCTCGTCACGAGGCACATGTTCGCCATCCTGACGTACCTCTCGCCGTTCTCGTCGATGAGCGACATCCTCTGGAGGCGCTTAATGTCGCCGGGGAACATGGACGATATCTTCTGCAGGAAGCGTCCGTTGATCTCGTATACGATCTGCAGATGGCGCGGCAGCAGCCTCTCCATCATGGAGACGGGCCACTTTTCGAGAGCCTCGGGGAGAATCGTGTGGTTGGTGTAGCCGACCGACCTGCGCGTAAGGTCCCACGCCTTGTCCCAGGAAAGCCCCTCCTGGTCTATGAGGATTCGCATGAGCTCGGGGATGACGAGGGCGGGATGGGTCTCGTTGAGGTGGATGAACACCTTGTCCGGGAGGGCGTCCCAGCCCTTGTTGTCCTGCTGATAGCGGCGCAGGATGTCGTTGAGCGAGCACGCGACGAAGAAATACTGCTGGCGGAGCCTCAGCTCCTTGCCGGCGGTCGTGTTGTCGTTCGGATAAAGGACCTTCGTGAGATTCTCGGCGAGGACTTTCGTCTCGACGGCGTTGATGTAGTCGCCCTTGTTGAAGTCGGCGAGATCGAAATCGTCGGTCGCCTTGGCGCTCCAGAGGCGCAGCGTGTTGACCGCGTTCCTGTATCCCACGATCGGAATGTCGTAGGGGACGCCCGAGACCTGCTCGGACGGGACCCATCTCCACTGCTGCCTGCCCTTGATGGAGGCGTACTCGACATGTCCGCCGAAGCCGACTGTCTGCGCATACTCCGGACGCGGCATTTCCCAAGGATAGCCGTCCTTGAGCCAGCGGTCGGGCTCTTCGACCTGGTTCCCGTTGACGATCTTCTGGCGGAAGATTCCGTAATCGTACCTGAGGCCGTAGCCCATGCCGGCGAGATCCAGCGTCGCCATCGAGTCGAGATAGCACGCGGCGAGACGCCCCAGGCCCCCGTTGCCGAGGCCGGCGTCAGCCTCGAAATCCCTGAGGCTGTTCCAGTCGATGCCGAAGTCCTTGAGCGCATCGCGGCAGAGCTGGTCGGCCTTGAGGTTTATGACGTTGTTCCCGAGCAGCCTGCCCATCAGGAATTCGAGGCTCAAATAATACACGCGCCTCGTGTTCTGGCGATGGTAGACCTCCTGCGTGTTGATCCAGCGCTCGACGATGCGGTCGCGCACCGCGTTCGCGAACGCGGTGTAGTGGTCGCGGTCCGTGGCGCTCTCCTCGCTCTTGGCGACGGTGTAGCGCAGATGCCACGCGAAATCCTCTTTGAGTCCCTCTACGGACTGTTCCACGCGGCGGTCTTTCTTCTTGGTTGCTTTCGTTTGCATGTTTGCCTTTGTTTTCTGACTGGAAATCATCGTTCGCTTCAGCCTGCCCGTCAAAACAGGTCCGTCACGCCTTCTTTGAACTTCGTGCCCAATTCTCCCGCTTTGTCGAAGGTCTTGTCCATGACCTCGGCCGCGAACGCAAAAGCCTTCGTCAGGCCCTTGCCTCCCGCATATGCGCCCCAAAGAGCCTTGCCGGCGCCCGGGCACTTCTTCTCGGCCCTGCCGCAAATCGCCTCGACGACTATGTCAAGCGTCGCCTCGATGTCCACGGGATGGTCCGTTCCGATCGGAGGAAGTTCGAAATCCTCGAAACCGATGGACACGCCGGCGTACTTGATCTCAAGGCCCTTGAAGCGGATTTTCTCGATGACATACTTCTTTCCGCCTTCGTCCTTCTTCGCCTCGCCCTCGGGCGCGGGGGCCGGCTCCTGGGCCTTCTCCTCCCGCCCGGGCTCCGGCTCCGCCTTCGGCGTCTCCTTGCCCTTGCTGTTGTACTCGGTCACGTTCGCGACGATTTCGCGGATGTTGGCGAATGTCGTGTTGCCGTAGATGTAGAGTCCGTCGATCTCGATCTCCTTTATCCGCATCGTGTCGGAGAAAAGCGAGACCGTGTCGAAATCCACGTCTATCGAGTTGAACGCCACGGCGTTCGTCGAGCTGGACGATATGAGATCGTTCGCCTTCGCGGCCGCTTCGTTGACCGCATCGACCGTGCTCTGGAAGATGTTCTTCTCCCCTTCGCCCTGAGCCGCCTTCGCTTCGCGCCTCGCGCGCTCGGGGTCGAAATACTCCACCGGATTCTCCAGCGCCGTCTTGCCGAAATGGATCGTGCCCGAATACGGATTGAATCCGAAATCCTCCATGCGGAATCCCGTCTTCGTCATCTGCGGAACGAGCTCGTTGGCCTTGCCCGTCACCACCGGTCCTATCCAAAGCGGTATCGTGAGCGCCGCCACCAGGACGAGTCCCAGCAGAACGGCGAACGCCATGAGCGTCCACTTTATCACCTTTCCTGCGGCTTTTGCCATCTGGTTTTCTCCTATTCTATGTTTTCGATTACGATTTTCGTGCGGTATCTGGCGCCGGGCGACCCGACCTCGAGATTCCGCGGCGCCCATCTTTCGCCGAACTTTTTGAGGCTCGTGCAGAAAATCTCCCTGACGGTCCTTCCGTCCCTCAGCTCGTGCGCCTGCAGCAGCGCCCCCGTCCGCCTGTCGATCCAGGCCTTGTACTCGCGGTTGCCCTTCCTGAGCAGGAGCGTCCTGCAGGATATCCCGTGCACCGAATCCTCGCCGTTCCCGCCTCCCGCGAACGAGACGTCTTCCCACCAGAGGAAATCCATCGCCAGGTCGCTCCACATTATGTCCGTATCGAGCAGGCGCCCGTGCTTTTCGAACGGCACGTCCTTCCCGTCTGCATCCTTGAAGGATATCTCCGTCGAGCCGTCCTTGCGGACGAGCGAATACGTGTACGCCGCGACCTGCGTGCCATGACGGCTGCGCCTGTTGACGTGGCCGTCTATCTTCACGTCCTCCGGCACCATCTGCCGGCAGGCCGCAAGTATCTCCCTCGGCGTCGCATCTTCCGCGAACGCCTCTTCGCGAACCGCCGAACCGGACGCCGCCAGCGCCGCCGCCGCCAAAACCGCAATCATTTCAGCATATCCTCCAGTTTGGGGTCGACGGGCCCGTTGCAGTAGTCGCGACCGGTCCTGTATGCGCGTCGCGCGGCCTCGATGCCTTTCTCACCGCGCGTGCGCAGGATGAGCCTCGCCAGATTGTAGTGCCCGTAATGGACGCGGGGATTGGACATCACCAGCTGCCTCAGCGTCTCCTCCGCCGCCGCGTCGTCTCCCTCGGCGACCTCTATCATCGCCTTCATATTCAGCGCCGCGGCATCGTTCGGCTTCTCGGCGAGGAGGGATTTCACCGACGCCTTCGCAAGCGCCAGCTCCCCCCGCTTCAGGGAATCCCTGGCGGATTCCATTCGCTCACGGCGCACATCAGCCTCCTCTTCCGTCACGGTGGACCTCTCAGAGGACGTTTTCGGCATCTTCGCACGCTCTTCGGCCGCTTTTCTCTCCGCCTGCTCGGCCTTCCATCTCTTCTCGAGCTCTGTCGTGTCGGTCACGGAGACGGCTCTCGCGTTGCTGTGGGCCTGCTGCAGAAGGAGCGAATCTATGGATGTCATCACGTACGCCCGTTTGTTGCGCAGTGTAGCGAACTCCGGCTTGCCTGCGCGCTCGGGATTCTCGAGTTCTATGCGAGCAAGCTCCGCCAGGGCTTTGCGGTACGCGTCCACAGCCTCGGATATCTTCCCCTGCTCGGCGAAATCGGTCGCCCGGTCGATGAAATCGACGGCCGGCTCCATCAGTTCGGAGACTCTCGGCTCTTCCTTCTCGTCGTCGCCGAAAGGCCAATACCACGCAGCATTCGCAGCGAATGCGAATGACAGTGCGGCGCAAATAACAGCTGGTTTCGTCATGAAGCAAGTATTATATCAAAAATATCACCGCCCGACTAGCCCCTCCCTTTCCGCCCGGTCGAGGGAAAATATAGCCGCCTTGTCGTCCTCTCGGTTTATCGACCTGTCGGCAATGGAAACCGGCTCGAATTCTTCGAGAGATCGCCTGAAAAACGCAAGTAGCGCCTTGTTTGAGAGCGGTCCCTCCGCCGGGGCGGGCGTATTCAGCCTGGCGCGGCGAAGAAGGAGCGTGAAAACGGGCGAGAGTTTCGCCAGGCGTACGTTTGACGCCCTGGGCGGATCGTCCTCCACCGCCTTCTCGGCCTCGCTAAGCGTCGCTATCGCACGGGAAAGGAATTCATCCGTCAGATTTCCCTCGTCTATGTCCTCGTAGAACGTGAGCGGCATCGCCTCGGTGTCTCGCGGCAATAGGTAAAGTTCGTCAAAGTACCGGCGGACGAGCGGAGCTGCCTTGCCGAAATAGCCCGCAAAGAATCTGTCGAGCAGCGCCGGGACATCCTCGTCGGGATTCCAGAGAAGTTTCGAAAGAAGCCATGCCTTTAGCGGGGCGAAATCCGACGTGCGGCTTACGCCGAGGTCTATGATCTTCTTCGCCCCCGCATCCCTGTAAAGCCGGAGGTTGTCCTGATACGCAAGAGCGTCGGGGTGGGGCATGAGGTTGTGCATGTAGTTGCCCATGTAGTCCCAAACCATGATGTTCCCCGTGAGCGCGCTCCACCCTTCCAGGTCGCTCAGCGTCCTGCGGCTCATCGCGTTAGCGCCCGTGCGCAGCGGGTCCTTGAAGTCGCAGAAGAAAGTGCAGAAGCATATCAGCACGTTCGGCCGCACCCTGATGTTTTTCGGCGGCTTTCGCGTATGGCGGTATGCGAGCGTCTCTATCGTCTTGCCCGAATGCTTCAGGTCCACTTCATGCGCGATGTGGTTCACAAGGGCGATCAGCGGACCCGACAGCGACTCTGTTGCATTGTACGCCGCGACGCAGCGGGGGCATTCGCACCACTTCAGGGTGTCGGCGCAGCTTACGCCATAGTACGGCGCGACGGGGTCGTCTGCGATGCGCTCGAGCACGCGCTCCGTCAGTATCCGGATGACGTCTGGGTTGGTGAGGCAGAGCTGTCCGTCCGGGATGCGCTTGCCGTCGACCATGGCGAAGTATTCGGGATGGGTGTCGAAAAACTCCTGGTGCGGCATGAGCGACGGCAAAGTGTGGCAGGCGCCCAATCCTCGGACGAATCTGTGGCGGCTGTTGCGTCCGTGGCGGTCCAGAAGATGGTTGCTGTCGCCGTTGACCCTGAGGTGGGCCGCGAAGTCGCCTCCGGTCGCATCGCCGAAATAGAGATTGCGATAGTCGAACGCCGGCCTTTGAGAGTCGGAGAAATCCCCCGGCACGGCGAAACTGTCGAGTTCGGGGACGTCCGTCATCCAGCTTGCATACCACCCTACGCCGCCGAAACGCTCCAGAAGCTCGTACACTCCGAACAGTACGCCCCTGACGGAAGAGCCTTCCACGAGGAGATGCGGAGGCCTCGCCGTTATGCGAAAGCCCTCCTCTCCGAGAGCAGGCCTGCAAAGTCCGCTTATCCCGGCCGTGTGGCGCGTGTTGCCCAGAATGATCGCCTTCGGCGGGAGGTCCGCCTCATCGGTGACGATCGGCAGTTCCGCATCGGTGAGCCTGCGCACGTACCGCTTCAGCTCCGCGGCGGCGTAGCTTACGCTTGCACTCGCGTTAGAGGGTATTACGATCGCATATTCCGGACAAATCCCGCGCTCGGCAAGAACAAGAGGCGCCGGTTCGCCTGCCGCAAATGCGGGAGCGGCCGCGACGAGCGCCGGCAAAATGACGGACGAAAACTTCTTCACAAGACCGGACCTCTTGCGCGGGCAATCGTTGACATCGGCTTTCATGGCGACATTATACCAAATTCTGTTTCACGCGGGGGCGGTTTTCCGGATGGTGCCGACGCCGTGCGCATCCGGACTGCGTGCGTCACCTGCAGCAGTCTAGCGCGGAAAGCAGAAACAGCCAACCGAACGGAAAAGGAACGGCATGACCGTTCTTCTCGGCTTCAGACGGCAACGAGACTCTTGCGGGCTCTGAGCGGCAAGGCTTCCCGGACGGTATGTCCTGCCGCACGAACCATTTTGCAATAGGCACACAGACTGTATCTTCCATGCAAACCGTGTTTTTACTTTGAAACAATTTGGATGGATTATACCACAGTTGCGCCGAAACCGACACTACCCGTAAGGGGTATCGGCCAAATCGCGGAAGCTCCATATCCGCAGTCAATAGAGCTGGCGCGGCTCTACCGTATCGTCACCGGCCACTCGGCCGCAGGCTTTTTCAGCGTCGCCTTTCCGCGGCCTTCGGATCCTGCGACTATTCCGGAAAACTTGACGTTGTGCTTTTTCAGTTTCTTGCGCCCGCGAACAGTCTGCAGCTCGTATATTTTGAAAGATCCCTTGAACGTACCTTTCTTCGGCAGAAAACTGATGCGCAAAGCAGAGAGATTCGGTCTCGACGGATCGTCCGCCCCGGTCAGCGCATACTCATCCCCTCCGCGCGCCTTTGCGTATCTGATGAGGGCCGCTTTCGCCGCCTTGAACTTGCCGTTGACCACCTGCAGCGGCTCCTCCTCGGGCAAGAGGGAAGAAACGACCTCTCCATCGAACATCGAAAGATCGCCGAACTCAACCCCGAACGTCGCGCCGGAGCCGCTCCATCCTCCGCCGGCATCGGCGCTCTGCACGTGGAGTGCGCCGAAATCGCCGGCGAACCGCGTCCCGCCTATCGTCACCCTCATGGCGACGGACGAATCTCTGACCTCCAGTGCCGCCTCGGCCGGCGCGTCGCCCCATGCATTTTCAAGACGGAACGGCTTGATCGCCCTCCGCCTGCCGTCGAGTCCGGTGACGTATCCCGAGATGCGACCCTTCCCGGTCTTCGGATTGAGCCGCCCAAGCTTCAGCTCCACAACCGCGGCGACGTCTCCCGCCATGTCGTACGCGGCTCCGTACAGCCTCACGGTTTTAGGCGCGGAATAGGGCTCGGTGATGTCCTCCGGCTCGATGAAACCGTCAAGCGCGGGTTCGTCGCCGGGCGCAGGATCGTCGCCGGGCGCAGGAGCGATTATCGGCGGAGGCGCTATTTCAGGGCTTTCCGGTCCGATTTCGCCCGAAGCCGCGCGTCTCGCCGCCGCGCGTCCCTGAACCGCAATGCGGAGGCCGACGGGCATGGCGCCTGACGGAAGCGTCAGCAGGATGGCGAAGATGGCTGCGGCGGACGTTCTCATGCATCCGCCCCCGTCACTCCAAAGACGAAAGATCTTCCCTGGAGACCAGGAATACATTCTCCGCAAGCCGCGTCACCGTGAGAAGCGACTGCGATTTGGGCGGCACGGCAAGAGGATCCGAGCCTTTGAGAGTCTTGTAGACATGACCCGCAGGCAGCGAAAGGCGCGCCTCGCTCGCGGAGACGTTGTTTATGTAAAGGACGGAATCGTAGACCTTGCCGTCCGCAAGCACGAACGCATCCAGCGACATGTCTCCGGAGACGGTTACGGACGCGATCGCACGGTCCGCAGGGACATTCGAAAGAGCGTATGCGGGAGACCCCTGCGCGGAGACGGACGCATCTGCCGCGCCATCGGAGGATGCGGACCACGATTCCGCCACCGTCTCGTGAGCCTGCATGTAGCCGCAGTCCACCGGCCATTTCTCCGGAACGCCCTTCTCGAATGGTGCGACCCATCCGTACGTGTTCCTGTCGATGTGCACCTTGAAGCGGCCGTAATATCCCCACTGCCTGAAGATGCTTTCGCCGAGATGGGATTTCCCGGACGAGTCCGGCCCGTCAAGGCGCGGCGCGTTTCCGCGGAAATATACATCCTTCAGCGAGACGCATCCCTGGAAGCAGCCTCGTCCGAGACGCGAGAGTGTTTTGGGGAAATCGAGGCATGCAAGGCTCGTGCAGTTGGAGAAGGCCCCTGCGCCGACTGTCGCGACGCCGGAGGAGAAGGTGATGTTTGTAAGGCTCCAGCAGTCTGCGAAAGCGCGCGGACCGATTTCGCGGAGCGTCGGCGGAAGCGTGACGCTGCGCACGCCGGAGGCGAGGAATGCCGCCTCGTTGATTTTGCGCACGGGCAGTCCGTCGATGTACGCCGGCACGACGAGGTCGCCGTCGAATCCGTTGACCGCCTGGTAGGTGCGGGGGAAGGATATGCCGAGCACCACATACGTCGCTTCGCTTTCGCCGGTGCGCCCGGGCTCGCATACTTTCATGTAGTTCAGCGGAGGGTCGTCGGAGCTTTCCGCGACATAGGGGAAAAGTTCGTATGGAGGGTTAGTGACGGCCGATGCGTTGGCGGCGACCATCATCCATGCCAGAGTGTGCGATAGCTTCATCATTTATGCCTTGCGTGCGGCATGGCGGACAATCCGCCCTCCGCAAGAAATATTGTAGCACTTCACAACCGGTAAAGTCAACCGGCGAACGCCACTTCCGCTTTGCCGTTCCTCTGCTGCGAGAGATCCCTCGCTCCCAGTCAGGGCGATTTCCGCTCCCAACCAGAGAAAAGCCCGACCATACCGAGAGACACCGCCGGCGCTCCCAATGGATGCGCGATTTTGCACCCAATGGTTCCGCACTTGTGCATTCAATGTAAGAGCGGTTATGCATTAATGCACCTTGCTCTCTCCACCCAATGCACAAAGGCAAATCCACGAATGCACTTTCGCAAGTCCTCCCAATGCACCGCCCCCCCTGCCATGTCAATGCAACTTGCGACGATCCTCTTCGGCAGTGGTTGGCTCGCGAAAAGCAAGGCAAGACGTTAGGCGAGCCCATTTTGCCAACCGTCGAAATGAAAGAACGGCGACTGGTCCCGGCACGCCACCCGACTCCCGGGGCATGCCGGAAAGCCGCTTGCCCGTGGCGGAGCCCAGACGCTTCAGCGTTCGCTGCGGAGGGCGGGATCCAGCCTGTCGCGGAGGTAGTCGGCGAGGTGGTTGAAGACAAGCACAAGCACGAATATCGCCAGGGTCGTAAAGGTCATCTCCCACCACACCCCCTGCCAAAGCCTGAGCCTGGCGTTGTTTATCATAACCCCCCAGCTCGGCTCGCCCTGCACCCCGATGCCCAGGAAGGAAATGAAGACCTCGGTCGACACCGCCGACGGAAAGCGTATCGAGAACTGTATCAATATTATGTGGGCTACGTTGGGCAGGATGTGGCGGAACATTATCCTCGCGTGCGAATATCCGAGCGTCTTCGCCGCCTGCACGTACGCCATGCCTGCATGCTTCATGACCTCCGCCCTTATCGTCCGGCAGACGCCGACCCATGTCGTGAAGCCTATGCCGAGATATATCCCGAGAAGCCCCTTTCCTGCGATGAGAGATATCGCAAGTATGAACAGCAGCCCCGGCATCGACGCGACGGTTGCGCAAAGCCAAACGACGAGCGAATCAACCTTCCCGCCGAAATATCCGCCGAGGAGCCCCAGGACGACGCCGAGGGGAATCGCGATTAGCGACGTCATTATGCCGACATGAAACGCTATGCGCGTTCCCTGCACGAGCCTCTCCGCCACGCTCCTGCCGAGGTTGTCCGTCCCCATAAGGTAGCGCGTTCCGTCCGGAGCGACGGAAAGCGGCGGAAGATACCTCGCGTCGAGATCGACCTTGTTGTACGCCGCCGTCTCGTCGCGGCATTCCGCGATGCGGTACTGCACCTCGCCGTAGATCGCGGCGATGGCGTAGAGCGCGAGAACGCAGATTCCGGCTCGCACGGACAGCTTCAAAGCCTTACGCCTTCCTCCATCCGTCCGGCAGCGCCCCCATCACCGTCTCCACGACCTGATCGAGAGTGAGATCGCTCGAATCGATCTCCACGACGCCGTCCGCCTTCCTGAGAGGAGCGTACTTGCGCGTGGAATCGATCGCATCGCGCGCGAGGAGAGACGCCTTCACGGCCTCTTCGCTCTGGTTGGCGATGCCCTTCTCGACCTCCTCCTTGCGGCGGCGGCGCGCACGCGCCTCGGCGGACGCCGTAAGGTAGAACCTCGCCGGGGAATCGGGGAAGACGGCGGTCGTTATGTCGCGCCCCTCTACGACTAGATCGCCGAATCTGACGAGTCCGCGCAGTATGGACGTGATGCGCTCGCGGACCTCTTTCACGGTCGCGACTTCGGACGCATGGGCATTGATCTCGGGCGTGCGGATCCTGTCGCCAGGCTCCTCGCCCCCCACAAGATACATGATGCGGCCGCCTTCCGGGACGCACTCGATCTCGACTTTCTCCGCGAAAGCCGCCACCGCGGAGGAATCTGCCGTGTCGACGCCCTCTTCAAGGCATCTCCAGGTCATTATCCTGTAGAGCGCCCCTGAATCGACGTGCAGATAGCCGAGTTTCGATCCGACTATGCGCGACACCGAAGATTTTCCCGCCCCGCTGGGGCCGTCCATAGCTATGACGTTTGACATCACCTTGTCTCCTGGTAAAGCATAAGGCCGGTATAGGCCACGAAAGAAAGAATCCACAAAAGGCCCGCGACGCGTCCGATCATACCCTCCTCGCGCGGCTTGCGCAGGTTGATGCCGAACACGATTATCGACAAGGAGGCCAACGCCATGAGAGGCAGGTCGCGCAGCAGAATCCATTTGGAGAAGTCCCGTATCGGACATATCGTACCCGCGAGGCCGACGACCGCGAGAGTGTTGAAGAAATTTGAGCCTATGATGTTTCCGAGGACGAGCTCCGTCTCTCCGCGCCTCGCCGAGGCGATGGCGCTCGCGAGCTCGGGGAGGGATGTTCCGACGGCTATGATCGTAAGGCCTATCAGAAGATCGCTTACATGAAGAGAATGGGCGATGCTCACGCTGCCCCATACGAGGACGTGTGAAGAGCCCACAAGGACCGCAAGCCCGACCAGCGTCTTGATCGCGGCGGCGCCGGCGCCTCCATCGCGCGAAGGCTGAGCCAGGGAGTCTTCCTTCGGCTTCCCCTTCTGGTCGAGCCAGCAGTACACGGGAAGCAGAACGGCGAAAAGGCCCAGAAGAACGAGCGATTCGAACCTTCCGCAGACGCCGTTCCGCAGAAGAACGTATGAAATGCAAGTTATTGCCGTGAGCGCGGGCGCGCCGATGAATACGATACCCGGCTTAACGGCGAGCGGACGTATCAGCGACGCCACGCCGAGTATGACAACGATGTTGAAGATGCAGCTGCCGTAGGCGTTGCCGAGGGAAAGGTTGGAGTGGCCCGCAAAACTGGAAAGAGCGCTCACGCAAAGTTCCGGCGCGCTCGTCCCGAAGCCGATGATGACCATGCCCACGACGAAAGGCGATATGCCGAAGAGGCGCGCGAGCGTCGCCGCTCCGTCCACGAAAGTGTCGCTGGACCACGCCAATGCGGCGAGTCCGCCCAAAACCATGGCGATCGCGAGTGCAATATGTACGTCAGGATACATCGTAACGTTGCGTCATTTGCCGCCCAGAACGGCGGCGGATATTCTCAATATGGACGATTTCCCCGTACCGAGCCGGTCTGCAACCGACTCCAGCGCCGCGATCGTCCTTGCGCGGCATTCGGGATCCCAAAGCCGTCCGCGAAGAGCTTCCGCCACCTTCGCAGGCGTGAAATCCTCCTGGAGAAGTTCCGGCATAGGCTCCACGCCTTCGCCGCCTGACTTCTCCCATATTATGTTCGCAAGCCCTATATGCTTGACGCCCTTTATGACCCTGCGCGCAAACCAGGCGAGAAACGCGTCCACCTTGTACACGAGCACTGTCGGACACCGCGCGAGCGCCGCTTCGAGCGTCGCCGTTCCGCTTGCGACAACGGCGGCGTCGGACGAAAGAAGGATATCTCTCGCCCCGCCGAGGCTCACGGTCAAGAAAGCGTCTTCCTTGCGTCCGGACGCCACGATCGCGCTTTTTATCGCCGAAAGGGCCGTCTCGTTCGCGGCCGGAATCGAGACATGCACCTGCGGCAGAAGGTCCAGCGCCTTCAGCATCACGGGAAGAATCCGCGCGATTTCCCCTATTCTGCTTCCGGGAAGAAGCGCAACTCTGGGGGGTTCCCCTTCGATTGCGTGTCGCACAGTCCTCTCGCCGAACGACTCGGCGAGAGGGTGGCCGACGAACTCGGCGAAGCCGGGCTTGAAAAGATCCGGCTCGAACGGAAAGAAACAGCAGAGGCGGTCGAGAGCCGCCTCGATTTTGGGTATGCGGCCCGCCTTCCAGGCCCAGACCTGGGGGCAGACCACATGCACCGTCCTCACGCCGCGCGACTTCGCATAAGCCGCAAGCTTGAGGTTCAGGCCGGGGTAGTCGATCGTGCAGAGGACGTCAGGCCTCCACTCGTCGATCGCCCTCTCCATCGTGCGCTTGACGCCGATGAAATAGGGAAGACGCTTCACGACGGCCGCGAAACCCATTACGGCTAGATCTGCCGTCTTGAATCCGTAGTCGCCGTATCCGCGGACCTCGTGCCCCTCCCAAAGCGCCTTAAGACGCTTGGCGTAGATGAGGCCCGACTCCTCCCCGGCCAGAAGGAGAATCTTCACTCTCCCTTGGACTCCTTCTCCATCTCTTTTATCGTGTTGGCGATGTCATCGACCATTCCGGCGAGAGGCGCGAGGGCGTCTTCCTTTGCGCTCTTCAGCTCCTCGGGGACTTCCTGGGCGCTAAGCTCGGAGAGAAGACCCTTGAGCGCGGGGAGGTTCTCGGAAAGAGCCTTGCGCGTAGCCTCCTGAAGAGCCGCGGTCACGCGGGATTCGAAGTCCTTCTGCGCATCCTTGACGGCGGTCTTGATCGGCTTGATGACGGCCGCGAATGCAGGATCGGTCTCGATCTTGATCGTCGTCTCCAGCATTTCGAGATACTTTGCGGGGCCGCCCTTCTTGTAGCCCGTCCTGGCGACGACTTCGCCCTTCGCGTCAAGGATGAGGACGGACGGGAAGCCCTGGATGTCGTACTTCTTGACGAGCTCGGGGTTCTGCGTCTTGGCCTTCTCGCTCAGAAGAGCAGAATTGTTGGGCGTGTCGATCATGAGAAGGACGTACTTTTCCTTCGCGCCGTCTAGAAACTCCTTCTTCGCGAAGACCTCCTTGTCGAGCTTCTTGCACCATCCGCACCAGTCGCTGCCGGAGAAGTCCGCAATGACGTACTTGTTCTCCTCGGCCGCCTGCTTCAGCGCCGCATCGTAGTCGTCGGTCCATCCCTCGGGCGTGGACGTCTTCGCCATCGCCGCAAATGCCGCAGCGGTGAAACCAACCGCGCACAGAGTCTTTATGTTCATCTTACTTGCCTCCCTATATATGAGTTTTTGTTGTGTTTGTTATGGAAAATGAAATTACGGACGCAGCGGCGCCGCGGGGAGTCCGCTGTCTAGCCCTACTATGGCAATGCCGTTCGCATCGGCGAAACGGATGACCTCCTCTCGGTCGAGAAGCACAAGCCTCCCCGCCTGAAACGCGAGCGCAGTAGCGCCGGCCCTGCGCATGACCTTCAAAGTCTTGAGCCCGACGACAGGTATGTCGAAGCGCATGTCATGCCCTTCGCGCGCCGCCTTGAATACGATGCCGCCCTTGCCGCCGAGCTTTCCGCCCCTCTTTATGGCGGCGTTGGTCCCTTCGAAAGCCTCCACCGAGAGCACCATTCCGGACTTCACCATGACCGTCTGGCCGATGTCGTGCTGGCCTATGTCCCGCGCCACACGCATGGCGTGGCGAACGTCAGACTCCTCTGCGGCGGAAAGTCCGCGCCGCGTAAGCAGGCCATTTCCGGGAATGTGATCGTCCATGTAAAGGCTCGCCGGGAGAACAGGCGTTCCCGCAGCGGCGAATTTCTCGCTCAGCTTCCCGAAAATGGTATGCGCATTCTTCACTGGCAGCTCCGCAAGCCAGGCCTTTACCTCGGCGTCGAACCTGCCCCTGAACAGGGAGAGAGGGTTCACCTGCCCCGCAAGAATAGCCCCTTCGTAGCCGTTTTCCCCGACCCAGCGTATGCCCTCGGCAATGCCGCCAAGCGTGATCCAATGCACATTGTCGGCCGCCTTCCACGTGGCTTTCGCCGTCGAACTCTTGATCGCGACGACATCCACCCTCTCGACGCCCGCGCGCTTCGCCCCCTCTACAAGAAGACGCGGATAGGAACCGCTTCCGGCTATGACAATCAGTTTGCGCATGCAGGGAAGATTATACCATATTTTCCCCTCCAGCGGGGAAGGAAACGGAGGTACGGACCATGTTCTCCAGAGGCGCGGGGAGGTCACTCCGCCGTGCGCAATCCGCTCACCGTGAAGGCCAGGCGGTAGGTTCCTGCGCCGAAGCGTGCGCCGTCATGCGGTTTCGCGCCCCAGCTGTCGTCCCCGCCGACGCCCATCTGCACGGCGTCGAGCGTCACGAACACCTTGCCTTCGTCCTTAAGGTCCCACTGATGATTCGCCTTGTCGAGCGTCGCCTGGGAGTATGGCCAGGCGTTGAATCCGAAAGGCGCGCCGACGGCCTCTATCCTGACGCGGCGCTTCAGGGCAGACTCCTCTCCCCGGAACTCCACCCATCTGCATCCGCCGCGGTGGCCCTGCTCGGAAGGTTCGCTGTAGTTGTCGGGATTGAGCGCCTTGGCGTCAAGCCGAATCGTCCCCGTGGCGTCGGCAAGGCCGCTTGCGAGGCCGACGGACGCCTTGTGCACGCCCAGCATGGCGGACTCCTCGCGGTCGCAGTAGTTCTCCCACGGCCCCATCCCGTACCAGCGCACGTTCGTCATCCCGGCCGGGAGTTCGAAGGAGAGGCCGACTCTCGGAATCTCCGGAAGCCCCTCCGGCACCGTAAGCGTCCATTCCACGTAAACCGCGCGGCCGCCCTCCACATCGGAGACCTTCAGCTCGCTCTTGCATCCGTCCGGCAGCTTCCCGGTCTCAGTCGCGTCGCGCCACAGCCTGAGGGAATTCTGCATCCCCCACCCCTTGTCGTTGTCGTTGGGCGCGCGCCAGAGATTGGGCTTGAACATGGCGGCAAGATCGGCATCCGCAGGGCCCTCCGTCTCGGGCGCCTGCGCGAACTGCGCATCGGTGCGGAACTGGTCCCACGCCACGGGGTCCCTGGACCCCTTGCGCACGAAGACGAACGTCACCGTATCGTACGGTTCGCCGGGGAGGGAAATCTCGAAAGTCCCCGTGCAGTCGGCAGCGAGCGAAGAGACGTCGAGCTTTCCGCCCGCGACCCTCTTGCCGTCCTTCTCCGCCTTCCACGCGCCCTTTATGCCGGCCTCCCCGAGCGAGATGAAGCGGAAATCGTTCGCGATTTTCACTTCGCCCGTGCCTGGGTCGAACGATTCGACCCTTACGTTCCTGTATGCGTGCTTCACCTCGTAGGCGCCCGGATGGGGATTTCTCAGCGCGTCGACGATTCCGTTGCAGTTGAAATTGCCGTCGTTGGGCCTGTCGCCGAAGTCTCCGCCGTACGCGAGCCACTTTCCGCGTCCATCTTTCTTCCAGATCGCCTGGTCGGCGAAGTCCCAGATGAACCCGCCCTGCATGGAGGGATACTTCCTGACGAGCCGCCAGTAGTCGTTGATGTCCCCCGTCGAATTTCCCATCGCGTGGGCGTATTCGCAGAGGACGTAGGGCTTCTTCGGATTGTTCCTGACGTAGTTTTCCACGCCCCACGGACGCGTATACATGGGGCACATGATGTCGGTGTTCATCCCGTCGCCCGCCCTTTCGTACTGTATCGGACGCGTCGCGTCGATCTCCTTCATCGCCTTGTACTCGGCGGTGAAGTTGGGTCCGTCGCCGCCTTCGTTGCCCAGCGACCATATGACGACCGACGGATGGTTGCGGAAGGTCTTGACCATGTTCACCCCGCGTTCGACGTGGGACTGGCGGTAGTGGTCGATCTTGGCTACCGTCCCCTCGCCGTACCCTGCGCCGTGGGACTCGATGTTGGCCTCGCTCACGAGATAGATGCCCTCCCTGTCGCAGAGATCGTACCACGCCGGATCGTTCGGATAGTGGCATGTGCGCACGGCATTGACGTTCAGTCTCTTGAGTATCTCGATATCCTTCTTCATGCCCTCGAGGGTCACTGCGTAGCCCGTCTCAGGCTCCATCTCGTGGCGGTTCACGCCTTTGAAGAGGGCTCGCTTGCCGTTTATGAGGATCACGGAGTTCTTTATCTCGATCTTCCTGAAGCCGATGTTGAACGCATAGAAGTCTCCGCCGGATTTCACCGTCTCGGTGTAGAGATGCGGGTTTTCGCAGCTCCACAGCACAACCGTCGGATATTCCTTCTCCCAAATGATTTCGCCCTTCTCGTCGCGGATGGCCGCGCGGCCGGACTTGAGATCGTCCGAAAGCGCCGTCTCCACCGCGAAGTCCTTCGCCGCCGTCTCAGACTCCGCCACAAGCCACACGTCGCGGAAAATGCCAGAAAGCCGCCAAAAATCCTGATCTTCGAGGAATGTTCCGTCGCAATGCTTCAGGACTTCAACCTCAATCGTGTTGCAGCCCTCGGCGACATACGGGGTGATGTCGAATTCGGCCGGAAGGCGCGAATCTTCGGAATACCCGACGTCGCGTCCGTTTACCCTTACGTACATCGCGCTTGAAACGCCGCCGAAGTGGATGACGACACGGCGGTCCTTCCAGCCTGCGGGAAGCGTGAAGACGCGCGAGTAGAGCCCTACGGGATTGCGGTAGGAGAAGCTCGTCCAATCCTTCGGCGGCTCGAGCATCGGATCGCCCGTGCCGTCCCACTTGATCGGGAACGGTATGTTGCTGTAGAGCGGCGGATCGTAGTCGCCCTGAAGCTGCCAGCACGATGGGACGGCGATCTTGCCGGATTTCTCCCACTCTGCCTTCGGCTCGCGCTTCCACTTGAAGTCCCACGTGCCGTTGAGGCTCAGGAGATACTCTGACTCCGTTCTGGGCACGTCGCCCTTGGCGATGGCCTTGGCCTTGGAGGCAGACTCGCACGGGACGACGACCGCTCTCGCCGGAAGGCGGTTGATGGAGTTTACGGAAGTATCGGCCCACGGCTCTTTCGCTGCCGACGCGCCGAACGACGCCGCGGCAATGACTGCGGATATTGCCATCTTGTTCATCTTTTTCCTCCTCGACCGCGCCGTCACCAAAGGTCGACCGTCTCGATGGCGGCCTTCTTTGCGTTCCCGAGAAGGCGCGTGGCCTTCAGGCGGAAATAGCGCGCTTTTACGGGTTTATCGAAAGCTATGCGGGTCCTGATCGGGTTGGCGGCTATGTTGCCGAACTCTCCCTTGGCGACCTCTTTCCACTTCTTGCCGCTATCCGAAACCTCGAACGAATAGCCGCTCACGAGAGCGTCGGTCTTGGCGTCTTCCGGCGGAACATACTCGAATCCCTTCATCTCGACGGGTTTTTTGCAGTCCGCGGCGAACATCTTGGCCTTGCGGGTTATCTTCCACCCTTCGGACGGAAGGAGATCGGCAGGAGGCGGCTCCGGCTTCCAGTCTGGGGCCTGCGCGAACCTGATGGCTATGGCGTGTATCTGAGGCGCGGCGCGCCCGTTCAGCACGACCCTTACCTTGTCCGCAGTCGTTTCCGGGAAGCGCGCGAGGCGCCTGTATCCCACAGTCGTGCCCTTTGCGACCTCGCGCCATCCGTTGCCGTCGTCGACTTCGACGGTGAAGGACTCGACGCGCTGCCCGAGCTCGATCTTCTCCTTGATGTCCACGCAGTTGAACTTGCGCTTTTCGGGGAGCGAGATGACCGTCGAAAGAACGTTCCCCTTCGTCTCGCCGCGAACCTTCGCGTCCGCCGCGAAATTGATCCTGTTGAAGTTCTTGACCCAGTCGCCGAATTCCTTGAGCCGATTGACGTCCTCGTCGCAAACCTTGCCGTGCTTGTCCGGAGCTATGCCGAGATTGAGCACGGCGCCGCGTCCGACAGACTCGAAATACATGTCCACAAGCCTCGTCATGGGCTTCGGATGCTGGTTGTCGTGGAAGAACCATCCCTGGCGCAAAGGAGTGTCGGCCTCGCTCGGCAGCCAGTAGTCCTCGCCATCGTCCCCCTTGCCGGGATTCCACCATGTCTCCGGCGAAGTTCCCTTCTCGTTGCCGCACCATTTCGTGGACCAGTTGTGGTGCCCGCCGAACGCGACGCCTTTCGGATGCTTCTTGTGTAGGTTCGCGAGAAGTCGCTTTTTCTGGTAATATCCCTCGGGGATGCTGCGCTTCTCTCCCTTGCCGCCGTTCGCGCCGCCGTACCATCCGTCGCCCCCGTTGGCGCCGTCAAGCCATATCTCGCAGATGTCGCCGTATTTCGTCATGAGCTCTTCCCACTGATCGTGGAAATACTCTACGTATTCAGGCTTGCCGTAGTTGCCCTGGCGGCGGTCCCAGGGCGAGAGATAGGCGCCGAAGTCGAGTCCGCGCTTGCGGCATGCATTCTCCACGGCCTTCACGACATCAAAGCCCTTGTACTTGCCGGGGACGGCGCTCATGGAATAGTCTTTGTTCAGCGGAGACGGCCAAAGGCAGAATCCGTCATGGTGCTTGCAGACGAGCACCACCGCCTTGATTCCGCCTGCAGCCATCGCCTCGACCCACTGGTCGGGATCTAGAGCGTCCGGGGTCACCTTCGCGGGATCGACGTTGCCGAAGCCCCATTCCTGGCCCGTATAGGTGTTCGGACCCCAATGCACGATCGCGATGATTTCGCGATTGTGGTAATCCATGTGCGCGGGAGTCGGCAGGACCCCGTACGTCTCTGCTGCGAAAAGCGTCGCGGAAGCGAACACGGCGGAAAGCATAGCTGTTGTTTTTCTCATACCGCCAATTATACCAAAAATTCCCGCCTCCCGCCACCACGGCTTTGCCGGAGAACCGGACAATGGCAAAGCGGCGCAGCATTTCTGCCGCGCCGCATGCCCACTAGCCGGAAGAAATTACCGGAGGTTGATGTAGAATCCGTACTTCGGGCGGATGTCGATTCGCGCAGGACCGACATTGATCTTGTACTTGGGCGCTTCTGCGCCGTTCAGGAGGAACGGCACATCCGCACCCGAGCCGATCGTGTGAGTCACCGTAGTCGTGGCCTCGGTTCCCTCGCCGGTAGTCTCCGTGGTCATCAGCCAGACGGCGTTTCCGCCCGCTACGGAGAGCTCGGAATCAGTCGTCGCAAAGTTCACGACGGGCTGATCTCTCGTCTCCGGAACTGCGAGAACGAAGCCACCCACGATGCTTCCTCCCGCGATATTGAGCCTCGACCCTGCGAAGTATGTGCCCGAGACGGACGTGAGCGTCATTCCATCCTTCATCGAAAGCGTCGCGTCGGAAGCGAAGACGATTCTTCCGTTCGCCGTGCCGAATCCAGAGGGAAGCGAAGTCTCTACAGCGCTTACGAGGACATTCTGATAGCCCGTTCCCGTCGGTGCGACAAGCTTGATCGCTCCTTCGAACGCAGACATGTCCTTGATGATGAAGAGGGCTTGTCCATCGCCGCCCTGCTGAAGCTGGAAAGTTCCCGTGCCGGTTATCTTGTTGAAGGTGTACGTCTTCGTGCTGGAGGCGGTTATCTTCAAGCCGGGATTGCCGCTATCGGGGTCGTCGGTGAACTTGATCGCCGGGGCGATCGTTAAGCTCGCCACCTCAAGATAGCCGCTGCATCCCATAAGCTCGACTGTAGAGTTGGCGTTGCCGTACTCTCCGGGGTTCGCACCGGCGAACGTGCAGCCCGTGAAGCGGGCGGTTCCGGTCCACGCCTCCGCCTTAAGCTTCGACTTTGACTCGGGAACGGTACCTGCATGATAGGCAATAGTGCCGCTTCCGGAGAGGTTCGCGCTCGCATTAGAAAGGTGCACGGTGACGCCTTCGGGAACCACCAATGTTCCCGCTCCGCTGACCGCCCCGTACGTTGCGCCATCGACAGCTGTTACGGTCACGCCATCCGCGATGGAGATGTTGACGGACGAATTTCCGCCTGTGAGATAACCGTCGCCAGCGATGATCACGGGATCGAGCGTACTCGATGCAATCGACACGGTCTTTCCGTTAAGGTCAAACCCTACGACCGCCTCGGTGCGCGAAATCGTGTACTCGCCATCCTCCGTGAAGGCGACCGTGTCGCCGTTCATCGCAATGGATTTGGTGGTGAACTCCTGGTCGAGTCCAACCTCGGTGTAATTTCCGAAGTTGCAGGGAGCGAGATAAACCGTCTGAGGCTCATGGTCAGGACCGATAAAAGCGATGTACTCTCCGAGATTCGCATCGTAGCGAACGAGCGAGCCATGATACTTCGACGAGGTCGACGGCTTGATGAACTCGATCTTGCCCTCCGCGAGTTCATCCGTCTCGCCCGTGAGCTGAATCGTCTCTCCCGCGCCGAATGCCGCAGTCAGCACATACGCCGAATAGTCGAAGACCAGTTTCCCGTTCTCGCCCATGGTGAGAGGCGCGAGGCCCAAATCCGCGGCGCCGTAGACGTTGGTGACGAGCGTGTTGACCGTAAGCGCCGTCGCGGGCTGGATTGCGCCAGAACCGGTCAGCTTGATGGAACCCGGGCCATTGAGCGTCAGCGAGGCGTACTGGACGGTGTTGCCGACGAGGTTCACGTCGACCGTGACGTTAGTCTCCGCCGTGAAGGTGACGTCCATATCGGCGAGAGGAGCGTCACCCGTCGTCACAGGCTGATCCTCGGAATCCTTGACGCCGGTGAAAGTCCACGCGCTTTCGCTCGACCATGCCGCAGACTCCGAATCGGAGACGGTGCGCTCCGCCGTCGGATTCTCGGAGACGTACGGGAATTCGGCGGCGAGTTTCTTGACAGCGTTCGGGCCGAGCGCGAAATCGTACATCCTGAGCGAGCCGATCACAGGAGCCAAGTCGGTTTTGGCGAGACGGTGGAGATCGGTTACGGCGATGCCGTTCCCTGTTTCTCCATCGCGAAGTCCACCGTGCAAGGAACCCATCTGGAATCCGTTGCCAAGAGTGAGCTTCGAGGCCGTCAGGAACCTCGTAAGACGGCTTCCGTCGATATAGATCGTGACGCGCGTCACCGTGTCGCCGCTCTCGTTCTTCGCATCTTCGAGAACGAATATGTAGAGATGCTTCGTGCTCGACGCCTTGGGAATGGCGCGAGTGACGAACTTCGTCTTGGTCGCCGTGCCGCCATCCGCAGTCGCCGGCGTGTATATGATGTCCACTGTGTTGGCCGTATCTCCGGAAGTTATCGTAACGGCGCCTTCGAAACTTGTTCCGAAGCTCATCAGGACCGTGTCTATGGCGCTCGGAAGAGTCGCATACACCGCCGCCGAGAACGCAGAAGCGGATGAGAGCACCAGAACGCCCTTGTTGAGATAGGGGAGTGTAGCCGCGTAAAGATTGCCGTCGCTATCGAACGCAGAGTCCTCATCGGGGATGCCCCACGTCGTATCGCGCGTGAGTTTCGTCTTGTTCTGTCCTACGGAAACGAGATTGTTGGAATTGGCGGGGTCGACATTGAACGGATAGTCGAAGAGACAAGCCTCGCCGGAAACTTCGAAGTCGTAAGTGAGTTTGCTGTCGACGGGCGTTACCGTTTCGTCGAGGGTGCCGTCCACATTGTAGAGTTCAATCGTGGGGGTGCCATCGCAAGTTATGAACGAGAGGTCGATTTCGCCATCGTCACCCACCGACTTCGTGAAACGGATCGTCGCGCCGTCTTCGCAGGTGAGCGAAGCGGGGCGCGCCGTGCCGAGGTTGAGAATGGCCGAGCCGCCCAGAACGGTGAAGTTGGCGCCTTCTCGGAGAGTCATGCTGGAGGGAAGCGAAATCACACCCTCTCCGACAGTTCCGTCGGCAGTGAAATCGCCGTTCACTATCAGTTTGCCCGTTCCCTGGATTGTGGCACCGGCGCAGACGGTGATGTTGCTGACGGTGAAGGTCTTGTAAACATTGTTGGTCGCGCCCGAAGCGATTTCCAAATCAACGGAAGGAAGGCTCACGGCCTTCTCCGAAATCTCAAGCGCACCCTCGGAAACGACTATCTTTCCGCGGCTATCGCTCGAAGTGTTGCAGAGAATGAACGAGCCAGAGCCCGTCTTCGTCAACGTAAAGCCCTGAAGATCGAGCGATGTCTCGCCGTAGCCGTTCTTTACGAGCCCGAACTTGGAGTCGGTATCGACTATGCCGTTGGCATACAGCGTAAGGCTGCGGGCCTGGGCCTTGGTCTCGCCCACCTCAGCGCCGGAATTCACCCATCTTGCGCCTTCGCTCATGAAGGCAACATTTGCAGGGAATCCGGACGAACCGCAGATGTCGAACGTTCCACCCGCATCTATCGATACGGGCCTTCCGTCCGTGGCATCCCAGAAGGAGTAGCTCCCGGACGTGCGGTTGAGCCGGAGCGTTCCTCCGTTAACGGTAAAGCCGCTTTCAGGCTGCGTTCCGTTTGAAAGGACGAGAGTGCCCGCGCCCGACTTGACAAAATTGCCCGATCCCGTGAATGCGCCGCTCGCAGTCTCCACCGCGTCGGCCGCGATATTGTACTCGAGCGTGCCGCCTTCAATATTGATGCCCGCTGAACTGCCGTTCGCGAGCGAGACCGTTCCCGCGCCGGATTTGGTCACCGTTCCCGCGCAATTGTAGCTTCGCGCATTGAGCGTCTCGCCTTCTTCCGCGTGATATACAAGTCCCGATTTGTCGCCAAAAGCGAGCGTTCCGGAAACCTTGAACGTCGGGTTGGTGAAAACTCCCGTATAGCCCGTGAAATCGACAGGGGCGTTGACTGTTCCTTCGCCTGTAAAGGAGAAGGGATTCTCCAACGAGCCATTGGAAGTCACAGTCACGAGAGTCGCGGTTACATCCTGATCGACAACGATCTCGGGGACATCCGAAGCGTTGATGGTCGCATAAGCGACATCCCCTTCTTCGGGATTGGTCCATGTGGCGGCCGCGCCCGCAGAAGTGAGCCAAGAATTCTCCGCGAACCATGCCGTCGACTCCGAATTCTTGTTGCGCTTGTAGAATCCGTCGCTTGCGACCTTCACAAGCTGTATTCCCGCAAGACCGAGACGACCCGTCTTATAGGTGGTACGGCTCGGATGGGAGAGATACACGACATCGATAGACTCGCCTTCTGCGAGGCCGAGCGTCGCGGGCGAAATGCGGTAGCGGATGTAGTTGGTCCCCTCGACCATCGTTTCGCTGTCGCAGTAAGGGGCACCGTTCCATGTCGAGTCGATGGTAGAGACGACGGTAGAGCCGGCATTGTCACCCGCGAAATACTTCCACTCGCCGTCATTCGCCTTGACGGCGACAGGGAGAAGCGTTATGGATCCGCTTTGGTCCGAGGCGTGATACACATACAGGTCAAAAACCTGATAAGGGATGTTGGTGACGCCTATGCACCAGCCGAGATTGGCGGTAGCCGTGGCGGAGGCCGCCGGAGTGCGAGGAATGATGTGCTGAATTCCGTTGTATACATGCTCCTCGAAAGCGGTGGGGAGAGTCCTGCTCGATCTGACGGAGTCGTCGAAATAGGAGTAGGTGAGCTTGCCGTTGCCGGTGGTCTGCTTGTTGCGGCCGCTGATGTTGCGCCCATTTACGTCGTACATGTTAGGCATGTAGTAATAGACGAGCGTATCGGGAACAGTCTCTCCGTTTCCGTCCTTTACCTGGAATATCTCGGCCGTGCGCGCGCCTGTGCCAGTGTATATCTTCGAATGGTTCCACGCGATGCCCGGCATTTTGTACGCGCCGACATTTGCGTCGCCCGGGGCTATCATACCCTCGTATTCGCTCGCCGGGTTGAACTTGATGCTGATGGAGTTCGTCTTCTTGTAGACGTAGGGGAGATTGTTCTTCGTCGCGAGCTTGTATCCCTCGGGAATCGACGAGGCGTTGGAAATCGTTATTTCGCCGGAAGTCTCGGTATATGCGTCGCCGAAGAAATCAGCCCCCGCGTCGAACACTTCGCCCTGGGCCATTGCCCCGATTGCGGAAAGCTGGTCTGCGGAAAGCGTCAATGTCGCTGCGCCCGCGAAGGCATACTCCACTGCGACAGTGCCGGTATATGGCGTTGCGTCATGCGTAATGGACGCTCCGTCGGCAATGTTGACTGCGACCCTCCTCGCTGTCGGGTTCGACTCGATGCAGGCCGCAATCTGGGAATTGATGGCGGAGACTGTCGTCGCCCCGCTTATGTCCACGGATGGGACATCTTCGTTCTCCACAACCTGGATTGCGGCGATGCACCCGCGTATCTTAAGGCTATCGGTCCTGATGTAACCGCCGAGAGTCAAATCGCCCGACTGATTCTCTACACATATCGCATTTACGCCCAAAGTGGGGGTGTGGGTATCGGAATCGCCCCATGCATCCGTGAAGGACGAAGCTTCGACCGTAGCTGACGTCGCAGAATCCCACTTGTAGAATTTTCCGTTGACCTTGTAGGCCGAATACTGGCGATTCCCCGTATCCGTGATTGCATAAACGATGACGTTGTACGATTCGAACGGAATCCCGGTCAGTTTAACCGTCGCATAGCCGTATTCGCCGGAAGATTGCCCATCGTCGAGGTATCCTTTCAGATAGGGTGTGGAATATCCGGTATACCAAGTAGTATTGGCGACCCATGAAAGAGCCGTCCCGTCAAGCGTGACATTGCCGCCGGCCATTGAATCGTACGCGACCACTTCCGAAGACGACCCTGAAGCACCCTCAGCATTTATCCAAGCCGAGCAGGGGATTCCCGACACGAGCGAGCCTGAATCGGCGGAACCGGAGGGCTGCTTTCCGTGATTGGCTCCGAAGTTCACCGAGATTGTTCTCGATGGCCTCGCGGCAAATGCCGAAAAGGTGAACAACGCCGCAACAATCGCAACGGTCGCCGTTGCGAACGAACGCAATGCCTTAAACGCCATAGACTTACCTCCTGCTTATGGTACCCTAGCCTGCGATTCCCCAGGCTTTGTGAATATTTTAGCAAATTCCACGCCCGCGCGTCAATTGTCCGCCGCGAGAAAATCGAAATCCATTCAGCCGAGCTCTGCGGCGATCTTGTCGACGAGCCCGCGATAACCCGCCTCGTCGAGGTAGGTCCTGTCTGGATTCATCGCGAAAACTCCGCCCCACTCGAAAGAATCGCCCTCGTACTTCGGAACGAGGTGGAAGTGAAGATGGCATCCTGTATCGCCATATGCGCCGTAATTGATCTTTTTCGGAGCGAAAAGCTTCCTTATCGCGGCGGCGACTTTGGCCACGTCGTCCATGAATGCGCGGCGGTCGCCGTCGGGGAGGTCGATCATTTCGCTTACATGATGGCGGCTCGCGACTATCACGCGGCCTCTATGGCTCTGCTCCTTGAACAGATACACCTTGCTCGCGGGCAGCTCGCAGATTTTGATCCCGAACTTGGCGACAAGCTCGCCTTCCATGCAATATGCGCAATTTTCGTCTTTCACAGCATTTTCCCTTTCACTGCATAAATCCGTATGAGGTTTTTCAACCAAGACAATTGTATCAAATTCTCAAAGCGGAATCAAGCGGGGGCGCCGTCGACTTTGAGGCGGGCCGTGCAAAGCAGGCGTTCATTCGGCTTGAGTGCCGCCTTCGCCTTTGTGCAGTAGGTCTGTATCACCACGAAATACGGGCGCGCTTCAAGCTTTACGCTTTCATCGAGAATCGCAAAAACGAAAGTATCGTTGCCGCTCTTGACGGTGAAATCAGCCACATACTCCCCTTCCTCCGTTTCAAGATACATTCTTCCGCCGTCACTCGTTTCGCCGGCCTTGTATGGCTTTATGTAGATGTTATTTCCGTTGAAAGTGCATACGGAATTCGAACTGATGATGCCGCTATGGGTTGGGTAACGCTCATCCAACACACCCTTGAGCTCGGGAACGGTTTCCATCACATTGACGGGAGTGTACCTGTCGAGCGCATGGCGGAAAGAAGGAAGCGGGGTCATCCTGAGCTCTAGCCTGTTTTTCGCAGGGTCAAGCATATCGTCCGCATATTTGGTGGATCCGGTTATGCAGGGCTTGACGATGGCCATATTCCCGAATCTGACGGCCTTTCTCCTCTCTCGGATGAATTCGGGGATCATCAAGCTCACCTCTGACAGGACCGCAGTGATCATATGGAAGCTGTAGGGCGAACCTCGGTCGACCATAAATGCGGCCAATTCATCGGTAGAGCCTGGTTTCTTACCCAATAGCGCCGCAACAGGACGATGGCGAGGCCCGCCGCCAAGGCCAGGCTTTATGGCTATGGGTTCGTAAGGGAATCCATCAGAAGGTATGTTCGAACGGTTATAGTGCTTTCTTATGCGTTCCATGAAAGAAGTATAACATATCCACGAACGGAACGCAATACGTCCCCGATCATTTTTTGTTGACTATTAATATTTGATGTTCAATCTATTAATGATTAGAATTACAGGTATTAATAGATAGAATGCTAAATATTAATGATAGAATTCCAACTATTAAAGATATTTTTCCAGATATTAATCGATATTACTCCAATCGATATATTCTAAGATACCAAATATTAATATACCATCTTCAGTGTACGCGGGCGTTTTTCCCGCTGTTCATGGACGATTGGGTCCAAGCAGCCAAGCGGATTTCGCGAAGAACATCGCGCGGTTTTCGCCAAAGCGAAGCGGCGCAGCTTTCGCCGCGCCGCAGTTTCCCCCTGACGGAAATGGTTACTGGATGGAGATGCTGAATCCTACGAACTTGAGCAGCACCGATCCATCGGAATAGACCGTTCTGTAGGTCGTGTCGCCGACCGTGACGCGGGGAAGCGTCGAGGGTTCGGCGGTGAGCCCGGTGAATATCGCAGATCCATTCTTGAGGCCGTCACCCACCACAGTAAGCGTAGAGCCGAGCGTGAGCGTCTTATCGGCGACCGACAACGCCGTGCCGGCGGTTCCGAAGTCGAGCGTCGCGCCGTCGGCGAAAGCTACGCTCGCAGGAAGCGTTCCGCCGTTGTTCACGAGCGTGCCCGCGACATATAGGCCGTTGCCGCCCGTCCATGTCGCACCGGAAGCAAGATAGGCCGTCGCGTTCGTGCTTACCGTAAAGCTCGGAGCCGAACCATGGACGATCGCATCAGTTCCGAATACGACTCGCTTGCCGGTGAGCGATACGGAACCCGTATAATTGGAAGATGCCAAAATGCGGAATATCTGCGTCGAACCGGTGTTGTCCGTTATCGTACCCGTGCCGGAAAGCTCGTTGATGATGTACTCGGAGCCGGAATAGCCATCGCTTAAAGTGAGAGCTCCCGTCGTGCCATAGTCTGTGAGCACTACCTTCGGAAGGCATGTGACGGTGCCGTTTATGATATGGCCTGTGAGGCCCTGCACTATCACAGTGGAATTGGTGTTTCCAAAGACGTTGAAGTTGATGTTGCCTTTTGAAGACGAAATATTCCGCAGGCAGAACGAACCCGTCCAATCCGTTGAATTCTGGAAGCAAGTGAGCAGCGTTCCGCTTCCGGGATAAATCGTACTTGAAACGATCGTTCCCGTGCCTGAAACGGTGGAGATTGCGAACTGGTTGGGAGCCGTGAGAATCACTTCTCCCGTCCCCGTCACTCCGAAGACGCCCTCACCCGTAACCGCGCCGGAAATGGTCGCCGATTGCTTGGAACCCATGTTGAGCGTCCCGCCGTTCACCGTGACGGCCGAGAGGGAACCGTTCTGCGTCCCCATCATGAAAGTGACGTCTCCCGTTCCGTTCTTGACGAGCGTCGGAGTCCCGCGCACGCGCGCATGGGTAATGACGCCGCTCACGGCATAGTCGCTGTTCTTGAAAACAGTCTTCTCATAGTCGCTCTCGATAGTCAGCGTTCCCGTCACCGTGAAATAGCCGAGATTGTCGAGCGTGCCATTCTCGCCGACGATGAACGTCGGGTCGGACATGTAGCAGTCCTGGTTCGCGTTATGGATGCAGAGCGTACCTTCGTTCACCTGGACCGTAGTTCCGGCGACGGCATAGCTCGTCGATGTGGAGTTGACGATATTGAGCGTTCCCGAACCCGTCTTGACGAGCGTTCCGCCCGCGACGCCCCAGAAATAGCTGTCACCCGTCGCTTCGAAAGTAAGCGTCTTCCCGTCGGCGATTGTAACGAGTCCGAGGCTCGTCGCAGCGGTAGTCGAACCGGAAACTCCCGTGAGCGTCACATCCTCATTGACCGTCACCGCGCCAGCCACATCGGTAGCCGTAACGGTAATCGTGGCGGCGTTCGTGATCGAGGCGATAGTCGATGATGTCGGGGCGGTTCCGTAACTCCAGTTGGAGTCCGTGGCCCATGTTCCGCTCTCGCCTCCGATCCAGAAGTTGCCCTGAGCGCCGATTGTCTTGCCGCTGCCGGAGTACTCGGTTCCGCCTTCGTCCAGGAAGGTGATGTTGTCGGAGGCGCCGTCCAGAGTGACGTTCTCGGCCGTGTAGCCGCTGGCGAGCTCTGCGGCGGTAAGGATGATCTTGAGCGTTCCGCCCTCCGCTACCGTAATGGAACCGGCGGCAGCCTGCTCCGCGGAAGTCATCGTAAGCGTAGCACCGCTTGCGACCGTGATCGCTCCCGTATAGGAGGAGAAAGTCGGCTGGTATGAGCCGCTCGTAACCGCGAGTGCGGCAGTGCCGGTCATCGTAAGCGAAGCGACCGTGCCGCCCGCTAGATCAAGCGTTCCGGCGCTCACCGTAAGAGGATTGCGCGCGAGGATGTTCGCGCCGGAGGAAAGCTTGAGCGTGCCCGCGCCCGACTTTGTCACCGGAGCGCTTGCGGTGTAGCCATACGCCTTGGTGACCGACGTGCAGTCGACCGTCACGCCTTCGGCGACATTGAGCGTCAAGCCGTCCCTTATTCTGAGCGCTGCGCTGAGCGTGACTGTTCCCTCGGCCGTTCCCGACTTGAGGAAGTTGTAGGTGGGCGTGACGCCGTCCATCGTATCGAGCGCGCCATTGTCGCCCTGGCCGGATCCGCTGATGACGCTCCCCGTGTAGAAGTTGTAAGTGCCGCTGCCGACGGTCCAGCGCGTCGTGTCCATCGAAAGAGTGCCGTAGACATTGACGGTAGGCGAGCCGCTGTAGGTGAGAGCATCAGCAGTCAGCGCATTCACGTAAGTCGCTCCCGCATCGATCGTGAGCGTGCCGGCAATTCCCTGCGAGGCAGCGTTGAACGTCGTCGTTCCGCTCACAACCTCGAGAGTTCCGCCCGAGGGCACCGTGTTGCTCGAGGAGGAGAGCATCGTCGTGCCCTTGGTCTGGAGCGTTCCGTTCACCGTCACGGCGCCCGATATCGTCGCGCCGTCGAGAACGACTGTCGTGGACGCGGGAACGGTCATCGCGCTCGTGATTGCGCCGCCGTCCATCGTGAGGGCGCTCGTGCTGCCAAAAGTGAGCGTTCCTCCCGTGATGTACAGGTTGCCGATACCGGAAAGGCTGTCGGGCATCGTCAAGGTAACGCCGTCTTCAACGGTTACGCGAACCGTGGAGGACGAAAGATCGGCGGGCAAAGTCTTGTTCCAGATAAGGTCATCCCAATTCATGTTGGAATCAGCCGTCGCAGTGTACTCGTCGCCAGTGACTTCCGACGGGAACTGGTAGTCGGCCACGTCGCTCGGCGTGAGAATCTCGCCGACGAAAAGCGCAACAGCGTCGATCGTGACGCCCGGCCAGGCGCTCACGCTTGTCGTGGAGTTGACTTCGACAGGGCCGCCGATGCTGAGGGTTGTGATCCTGTAGCTCGCATGCGTCCAGCGAAGGCTCGTGTTGAGCCCTCCCGTCATGGCGGCTACGGAGGATCCTGCGTATGCTGCCGTCCCGGAGTTGTTTGCAACCTCATCGGCGTAAGTGAAGAGGAAATATCCGCTCGCAGGAAGAGTTGGCGTCGTAGAGAACGCATATCCGTTCAAGCTGTTCGCCGCGAAGTATCCCGTCAACGACAGGCCTCCTACCGAGCTGTTGCGCGCACCTATCGTATACCCCCTCGTTTCTTTCACTGAAGCGAGCGTATAATAGCCGGAAGACTGAGCCGACAGTCCGGAATATTTGATGAGGACGGAGACCTTCTGAGTGTCGGCCGCCGTCAAATCTATCGTCGAGCCGAGGGTCGAATCGGTAGCTTCGACAATCGTGTAGCCGTTTGTCGTTCCGCTTATCGTACCCTCCCAGACTGCTGTCGGAGTGGCCGCCTTCGCGGAAAAGCCAAAAATTGCCGCCGCTGCCGCGATGGCGGGCGTCACAAAAGGTCGGACCGTTTTGCTGTTCATCTCGTTTTTCTCCTTCTATGCGATAAAATTCGCGATAAAATTCTACCCGAATGTTCAGACACATTGTACCAAATCCCCTCCCAGCGCGTCAACGGCAAAGCAAAGCGGCGCAGCTTTCGCCGCGCCGCAGTTTCCCCCTGATGGAAAGATGGTTACCGGATGGAAATCGAGAGCGCCGTGAACGACAGCGAGAGCGTCTTCGCGGTAGAGTCATACACCGTCCTGTACTGCTTTCCGCCGACCTTTACGCGGGGAAGGCTGGATGGTTCATTCTCGAGACCGGTGACGATTACGGATCCATTCACAAGACCGGTTCCGGTCACATTGATAGGCGATGTGCCGGCGAAAGCGGCGGTCACGGCAGCGGCGCCCACTGTCACATCCAGGGTCGAATTCGCGGCAAGCGTCAGATTGTTGATGGTGGCCGTTGCGGCGGCGGGGGCATAAGTCCCGTTCACCGTGAACGAACCGCCGGAAAGGTTGATCGTGCCCGAGTTCGTGACGTTCGCGAATGTGCAGGCGGAGGTCTGCGGAACCGAGAAAGTCGCTCCCGAATCGATTTGAAGCGTGAAGCCCTCGTCCGTACCGGCGCAGGCCTTGTCTCTGACTGCGCTGCAGGTCGCGGAGGCGATTTCCAGCGTCCCCGAGCCGGAGATAGTTGTGTTGCAGAGGATGAAAGTCTTTCCGCTGTTGAGGTTGACAGTAAGCTTATGGCCATTCAACGTGAGTGTCGTGGATGCATATCCAGATCCGAGAAGGCCGAACGTATTGCCAGTGATCGTCGTATCGCCCTCAAGAGTGAGAGTCGTCATCTGACGTTCGTTGTCGCCGATGTCGCTTCCGCTGTTCGTGATCGTTCCGCCCTGCGAAACGATACTGTAGCAGACGCCCGCAGTGTTCGCCAGATCGAGCGTCGCGCCAGCGCAGATCGTGATCGTATAGAGGTTTGCGGCGGCGGCACCTTCAGGATATTTGCCGAATCCGGAACCGGTATGGACATTCACTGCGGAAGAGGCTGTCTTAGCCGTGCCCTGCGCTACAGTGAATCCTCCTGTGTATGTAGAAGGAGCAGTGGCGAACGTAAGAGTCCCCTCGCCGTACTTCACGATTCCATAATCGCCGGAAATGGTCGCGTTGATCGTCACGTCAGTCGAGTTGGAAATCGTCACATTCTTCGTGAGAGCAAGCGTCTCGGCGGGCGTAGTCGCAACTATGTTGATGACATCCGTACCGGAGGCCGCAGCCACGGCATCGGTCAGCGTTTTGTATGTATTCTCGCCGATCTTGGCGACATAATCGATGAGAAGTATCTGGTTGCCCTGGATGGAATATGACGTCCCCTCCGGAAGATTAGTGAACGAAATGCCGGATGCGCTCGCTTCCGTGCCTTCCGGGAAACTGAACAGCGCCTGCCCGGACGTTGCGCCGGTTGCATCGTATGTAACGGTACCGCTGAGCGTAAGCGATCCTGAAGTTACATTGATCGTTCCGCCGCCCGTGATTGTCGTATTGCAGAGAATGAAGCTCTTGCCGCCGTTCATGGCGACGTTAAGCGTGTTTCCGCCGGTCGCGAGAGTCGTCGCCGCAGCCTGGGAGCCGAGGAGTCCGAACATATTCCCGGAAACGGTCGTTTCGCCCTCTAGCGTCAAAGTGGTCATCTGGCGCTGGTTGGTATCTATGTCGCTGCCGCTGTTCTTGATCGCACCGCCCTGCGATATGACGCGGTAGCAGACGCCCCTCGTGTTCGCGAGGTCGAGCGTCGCGCCCGAAGCGACCGTAATCGTGGTCAGCTCGTCGACAGTCGCCGTGCCGCCCTTATAGTAGCCGTAGCCGGTGCCCTTGTTGTCGTTGCGCGCACTGCTGGAATTCTGCGCAGTGCCAGCCGAGACGAGGAAGTTCGTCGCCGTCGAGAGACCGACGAATGTCAGCGTTCCGTCGCCCGTCTTGACGGATTCCGCGCAGGTGAGCGCGCCGCAAGTGACGCTTCCGCCGCCCGAGACCTCGTTCGTGACAGTTCCCGTCTCCGCGATCGTGACTGCTCCGGACGTATTGATGTCCTTGAGGTTGAGCGCCGTGATTTCGCCCGCGTCGATCGCGGCCAGCGTCACAGTGTTGCCGGAGCCCGCGACGATCGTCAGCGTGCCCGAGCCGGAAACCGTGACCGTCTCGATGGAGACGTCGGCGTCGACGGTCAACACCGCGCCACCCGTCACGTTGAGCGTGACGTTTCCGGAGGTCGCCGCCGTTCCGCCGTCCCACTTCGTCGTGTCGGACCAGGAGCACTCGCCCGCGACTGTCATCGTGGCAGACGCAGCCGCGCTCGGGAAGGTGTACGAGTTCATCTCGTCGACGGAAAGCGCGCTGTCGAACACGGCGATGCCTGTGATCGTCATGTCCGTTGCGGCGGACCAGTTGTTGTTGGGGGACCCCGAACGCATGCCGCCCACCGTCACGCCGTAGATGCTCGTGTCGGAACTGGACTTTAGGCCCGAAGAGCCCCAGTTGTTGGCGTTGAATCCTCCCGCCGTGCTGCTTTGGTAGATGTACGTGCCGACGTCGTGCTTGTACTTGAACGCCATATAGCCGCTTGAGCCGATGGAATTGGCGACGTTCCCGTTGTCAGCCCAGCCGTTGTTGTAAAACGCACCCTGTAGTCCGCCGCCCTGCTTGAGGTCGATGCCTGTGCGGTCCTTCGTGTAGTCGGAAACGATGCAGCTCGTGGCGAGCATCTTGTCCTTTGATCCGGTCGTGAGGTTCCCGTAGTGGACGATAATCGTCATTCCGCTCGTCATGGCGGTCGTGAAGTTCACGTCAACGCCAAGCGACGCCTGGGTTATGGTGATGGTGGAGTTGTCGCTTGAGAGTGTATTACCGTTCAAGTTGAGCGTATAGCCCTCGACAGCCGTCGAGAAGTCGCGATCCCAAACCGCTACTGGAGTGGCCGCCTTCGCGGGAAAGCCAAAAATTGCCCCCGCCAAAGAAACGGCAGAGACCGTCAAAGAACGGAACGATTTACTGTTCATGCGCTTTTCTCCTTCGATGTGTCAAACCTGGACCCCCACAGTTTGGATGTATTGTACCAAATCCTCTCCCCGCGCGTCAAGGGTGAGGGGCCGCGCTCGATAGGAGCGCTCAATACAAGAAGTCCATCAGATTCGATGGAGTTATGACACATTGCGAGGCGGAAGGATAAGCAGAGAGGAATGTCTTCGGGAACGCCGACCTCCCCTTGCGCGGATTCCACTTGAACTCGAAGGCCCGAAGCCCTCCCGACGCCTCTTCCACAAGGTCGACCTCCTGCTGCTGGGCGGTTCGCCAGAAAAAGTCGCAGGTCTCAGGTTCGTGCAGAAGCCTCCACTTGAAGCGCTCGGAAACGAGGTAACTCTCCCACATGTGGCCCGCTTCCGCGCTCCCGCGCATTTCCAGCGTCCGCCAATCCCCGAGGATGTAGTTTCGTATGCCGCAATCGGTGAAGTAGATTTTCTTCGACTTCTTCAGTTCATTCCGAAGGTTCTTCGCATAGCTCGGAACTTTCCGGACTATGTAGGCCTTCTCCAATACCTCAATATACCTCGCGACCGTCTTCGCGTCAGTCCCCGCCGTCTCGGCGAGTTCCGAATAGACCGCCTCCTGACCTATCTGCAAAGCCAAGGCCCGAAGCAGCTTGTCGAGGACTTCCGGGCGCTTTATCTCGCCGAAAGAGAGGATGTCTTTATAGAGATACCCCTTCCCTATAGCCCTAAGCCGCTCAACCTCATCGCCGGGGTGGGCAACGACGTCAGGATACGACCCGTAGACGAGCCTATGCTCGATTTGGCGCATTTCGTCCGCGGGCGAAGCGGCTGCGGCAAGTTCCGCGAAAGAGAGCGGCATAAGCGTATACTCGAACTTGCGGCCCGTCATAGGCTCCTCTATCCTATCGGCGAGTTCGACGCTTGAAGAACCCGACGCAACGACTTGCACATCCTTGAGTTTATCCCACGCCCTCTTCATGACGAGCCCGATTCCCGGCACTTTATGCGCTTCGTCGATGAAGAGAATCCGCTTGGAACCCATCAAAAGCTTCAACTTTTCGGCGGAAGCCTCGGCCAGCATCTCCCTGTCGGCGGCTTCATCGCCGTTGAATGTGACCGTGTCGCCGACAAGAGAGTTTTCCGCGAGATAGGTCTCAATGGCAGTAGTTTTCCCTGCTTGGCGAGGGCCATATATCACGAGAGCCTTGCCGCCAAACATGCGTTTCGCTAAAAATGCGTCTATATCGCGTTTTATATGCATTTACAGACTCCTGTCAGGAGAGTTCAAGTATAGGATAGCATAATTGATCCGCGATTGCAATCCCGAATTATTATAATTTTTCTGGATTGCAATCCCGAATTATTATGTTTTTTCGGGATTTGGTCGAGGGACTCTCTCCAAATTTCGGCAAAGCAAAGCGGCGCGACTTTCGCCGCGCCGCCGGTTTTCCCCCTGATGGAAGATGATTTACTTGATCGATATCCTCATGCCGGGCGTATAGACCTGGATATAGCCGGTCGTACCCTCGGTCACATACTTCGTCCAAAGCGCACCGGTAGGATTGCCGTTTTCGTCGACAAGCGTGATCTTCGGCAAGGTGTCTGGCTGGCTGTCGACTATGAAGAGGTAGTCGTTCGGATTGAGACCGCCCTTCACATAGAGCCGCTTGCCGAAGGAAGGCGTACCGGTGATCGTCATCGGGTCGCCGTCATACGTGAACGTGATGCCATTCCCGAGCGAAACAGTCGAGCCCTTGAGAGTACCCGAGCCTCCGATATCGCCGTTCACCGTGACCGTGCCGGTAGCCTGCCAGGTCTTACCCGCGGCGACAGTCACGCCGACGCCCTCATTGACCGTAATCGTACCTTCAGTCGAGGAGGTCGCGGATGTTCCGAATACAATCGGACGGTTCTGCGCCGTCACGTTGCCCGTGAAGTTCGTCGCATCGCAGAAGATGTACGCCGCGGCGGACTGTGCCTTCGTATTGACGACAACAGTGCCGTCACCCTCAAGAGCCGCAAACCTGTACTTCGAGAGCGAGCCGTCTGCGAAAGTTATGCCGACAGTCGTGCCAGCCGTCGCCTCTTCATCAACGACCTTGAGACGGAAGCCGAAGTCTCGCGTGCCACTGGTCGTGAACGGGAGCCAACCGGAGTTTCCGGTGGAAACCGCCGTAGCGCCCTCCGCTACATAGTAGCCGAGATTCATCTTTGAGGAATCGTCATTGCCGTTAGGCGCACTCCAGTTGTTGCAGTTCTTGATCCAGACGGATCCATTGCCCGTCCTTGTCCCGAGCGCCGGAGCGGCATTGCTCTCGAGCGACATCGTCCAAAGCCCCTCGTTGTCCAGGTTGATCGTTCCGCTGTTGGACACCGCTCCGTCCGTACGCAGCGTCGCGCCCTGAGCAATTATGAGGTTAAGCGTCGTGCCGGTGGGAATCGTCGTGCCCTTGAAGAAACGGAGAGTCCCCTCCTGAATATCGAGCGTTCCGCCGCCGGTCAGGGTTGCCGTCGATATATGATACACGCCAGGACCCTTCTTTGTGAGCTTATGGCCGTTGAGCGCGAAACTGAGCGAAGCATACCCCGAGGCCACGCAACCGAACTCATTCGTCGTATCGATGAACGAATCGGAGATAAGCGATACATACGGGAACATCTTATAGGTATCGTTCACCTCACTGCCGGCGTTCATGAGCGTTCCGCCGTTGAGGACGATCGGATACAACTTGGCATGGTTGCCGTTGACATTGAACGTACCGTTCGTATCGGCCTGAACCTTCAAAGCATTGCCGGAAAGCGTAAGCATTCCCCCGCGTGTGATGAACGTTACGGTGGAATCATCGTTGCTGAGAGACTGATCGTCTTCAGTGATTATGACCGCGTTTGCCGCGAACGTAACGGTCGACGGAACCGTCCCCTTGACGACGACCGTGCCGCGGAAAGCGACGCCTGTCACGCCCTCGGGGAGATCCGCGTCAAAATCGAACACGATAGGCTCGCCTTCCGAAGATCCTGCCACGGTGATTGCTCCCGAAAGCGTCGAGTCGAGTTCGCTCACCTTCGTGGATACAGTGATGAGGTTGGCGACCTCGAACGGAATCGTGAGTGTTCCGTCCGCTATGCTCATCGCGCCGACAGAGACCTCCGACTCGCCGTCGTACACGGAGACGAGCGCTGCATCGGGAACCGCTTCAAGCGAAGTCGGGAGCGTTATCTTCCCTGCAGAGAGTTCGTCATCGCTCATCGTTATCTTGAGCTTGCCCGCAAGAGCGGCAATGCGCGGGCGGCTCTCCGTTCCGAGCGCAAGGGTAATGTTCTCGCCGACGGAAACTCCGCCATCGCCCGAGAATGCTCCCGTCATCGTGACTTCGGTCGCCGCAGCCGTCGTTGTAAGGTTGAGCACGGATTCCGCCGCAATGGCGAGAGGCTGGGTGAACGGCATTGTCGAAGCGAAAGCCTTGATGGTAGGCGAGTTCGTGACATTGACCGGCATCGTATAGCTGCCGTAGGCCGAAATGCCGATATCGCCAAGGACAAGCTCTCCGCCGGAGAAGTTGAACGCCTGCGTTCCGCCCGCTCCCGCAGAGACCTTGATGCCCTGCGCGGTGAACGTTCCGCCCGAAATGTTGATCGTGTTGTTGCCGCTAGTCTTGCTTACGAGCACTTCGCCGAGCGTCGAAAACGAAGCATTATCCTGCATCGTGAAGACGGAAGTCCCGTTATAGTGGCCGAAGAGAACCGCGCCTGCGTTGGAGTCGACGTTGTTGAGGCCCTGCGAAACGAGTTTCGCCGAGTCCTTCAAAGTCAAGGTCGCCGTGCGGTTGTTCACGCCGTCGACGAGATATAGAGCGCGCGGCTTTTCGCCCGTCTTCGGGACGAGCGTCACCGTAGAGTCGCCCGCCATTACATACGCAGCATTGCCGAGGCTGAGTCCGTTCGTATAGACAGCCGTAGCATTGGTGAAAACGACAGTGGAGAGCGTCCCGTTGTAACCATCCATGAGATAATACGTCTCGCCGGTCAGAGTGGCGGAGCCTCCCGCGAGAGCGATCTGTACGGCATTCGTGACGCCGTCGGCGACAGAACCCGCGCCGCCTTTGTAGAGATGGTTGTACGAAGTCGTTGATATTTCGTCAACCGCACACTCCCAAGTGGCATCCGCATAGATGGAGGGAGCCGAAATCTTCGAGCCCGAAATCGTGACAGGGACCTCGGAAGTGATATTCTCGATTGTGGCTGCGGAAGTATCGGAGACGATCTTCAAAGAGCCGGTTCCCGAGACTGTTACGGTTCCGAGGGCGATCGCCTCGTCGACAGTGAGCGTAACATCGCCAGTGACATTGACGATTACGGGGCCGCTTGTCGGTATGTTGGCAGTATTCCAGTTGGCGGCCGTCGTCCAGTTCGCGTCTTCCGTGAGAGTGAGCGTAGGCGCGGTGCTAGTTCCGGCGGGCATGATCTGAATCGCCGAAATGCAGCCGCGCGCGCCGTTGTTGCCGTTAACCGTCTGCACGACGCTGTTGAGCGTAAGAGCACCGGAAAGTCCGTTGACCCTCAAGGTATTCGCGCCGTAGACAGCCTTTCCTGCCGCCTTCGAAGCGAGACCCCAAGTCGCAGTCGTGCTGTTAGTCTCAACGGTCCCGCCCGCGGCATCATCCCAGGCATAAATGGTGCCGTTCACAGTCTTCGCCGTGAAGCTCTTCGTGTCGTCATCCGTCGAACAGTAGATGATGAGATCGTAGCTTGCATACGGAATGTGCGAAATCGTGATGGTGATTCCGTTCCCGTCGTCGAGGTAGCCCTTGATGAAGGAGCCAGAGCAGCCATCGGTCTCGGAATACACGTTCTTCGCGGACCAAGTAAGAGTCGAGAGCCCGTCATTGAAGAAGTTGGTTGTCGAGCCGGAGGGAGAGTACAGATTATATGCCCAATCGCCGATTTCAAGAGCGATGGAAGTCTCGTTGCAGCTGGTTCCGTCGCGAGACCCGTTTCTTGCGCCGGCGGCGTTGAAGTTGAAGCCGTAGACGCCGCTGTTGGATTCAGTCGTCACCCACGAGCGAATGAGGTTCCCCGTCACGCCCGCGACCTTGAGGTAGGCGAAATCTGACGCGGTAGGCGTGTAGCTCTCGCCCGCCACGAGGGTAAGATTTCCCTCGCAGACGAGGTTGTACGTTCTCGTAAGTGCCTCATCAATCGTGAAGGTCGCGCCCGCGTCGAAGTTGAGCTTGATTTTATCGCATGTGGTCGAAAAGGCGTTGGCTGTCGAAGCGGAGTATGCAGAGCCACAATCAACCACTTCAGTTGTACCGATTATGTCAGCGGAAGCAGCATTCTCTCCAAGCCAGGCTATCTGCTCTGATGTCATCGCGAAGTTGTAGAGTGCGAACTCATCGTAGCAGACCGTCTGCTTGTTCTGGCGAAGCGCGGCGGATGCGCCGGTCGTGTTGCGCCTGCGGGTAAGGAGTATCTGCGAGAGCGAACCGGTCATGCCGGATGTTTCGGCGACATCGTACGCTGTTCCGTTGATGTAGATCTTCACGGACGAAGCATTGGGTTCGCAAACGAGAGCAAAATGGTTCCAAGCCGACGCATTGATCGAAATCCCCTGGTTCAAAGTCTTTTCACCATCGCTGGTGTATCCATAGCCGTTGATCTGCAAGGAAGACTGGCCGTTTTTCTCATAACCATAGTTGTTCCCATTCAAGAAGCCGAAACCGAAGAAGGATCGCCAATTGGAAATCGACTCTGGATAGAACCAAAAACTGATCGTAAAGCCAGTGTCGACGGAGACGAGTCCGTTGGTGTCATCTATTATTCCGATTGTACCACCGTTGGATCGATACGAGTACGAGCCGAACTTCGGCGTAAAAGTACCCGCACTGGTAATGTAATTTATGTATCCTGAATCGACGAGCTGCGGCGTCACCGACGTCAGCGTCCCGTCATCGTTCTGCAGGGCGACACCGCCGTCGCCGATTGTTTCAAACGACATATGATACAGCATTTCATCTGCAGACTGCGCCGCAAACGCCATACCAACGACAGCCGCCACGGCGGCAATGCATTTCTTCATATACTTACCTCCATATTCTTTGCAAGCCTGTGTTTCCGCCCCCCCGGGCTTGTCGCTATTTTACCAAATCCCCCGCCGAAAAGTCAACGGGCAATCTCGCAGACCCGAGCGACCCGGGAACTCCGGGCTGCGCTCGCATGCGGAGGGCTCCGCGGCCATTCCTTTGACGCATCTGTCCGAGACCGAACCGTAGAACTTGCATCCCTTCCCTGGCAAATCTAGACGGGAGGGATATGCGGGGACCCTGAGGGACTCTTCCTTCGCCAAGGCAGAAAACTTCCTCCACGGTCGCCGGAAATTTCGCCCGCAGTCTTACACGATTTCGCCCGCAGTCTTACGCAAGCAGCGACCATGCGATCCATCCTGGAAACCGCCAGTCCATTTTATGATGATTTAGGGCAATTATGACAACTTACCGGCGTTTTGGGGAATAGACGGCTTATCTTATCCTGATGAAAAAGCCTTTCTTTCGCTCAGGCGCGGCGGTTTCGTAGCCATCAAGCCTGTCGACGCGTCCGCGACCGCAGAATCCGACTTTGGCGAATGATCTTCTGCCGCCGACCGTCGGGAAGGACGTCTTGCCTCCGCCATCGGAAAGAGGAGTCCATTCAGACCCGTCTCTCGCGGACACCGAGAACATGCCGTTTACGCAGTCGATGTCCACTTTGAGCGCATACGCGACGCCCGGAACCGGCGACATCCCCGGGGAAGAGAGTTTCGTCCAACCGTCTCGCGAAAACGCATGGAATGCGCATGCGTCTCCATCCGAGGCAAGGACCACCGCAGCCACGGGATTCCCCATCGTCTCCACCGAAGGCAGCTCCGCCGCATCTAAAAGCGTGTCCTGCTTGACGACCATCTCCACGCTAACCCCTTTCCCGCGCGTCGCAAGCGACGGATCCAGGCTGAAGAACACTCCGTCGTCCGCAGTTTCAGAGTCGACGTACAGCGGACACTCCAATCCTGCGGACCATTCGCCATTCACCGGGCCGGACCCGCTGAACCATACTTCGCCCCCGTCTCCAAGCTCCACCGTGCCGTCCGCATTTCCTACGGAGGCCGGAACGACATACACGGTCCCGGCGGATGTGAATTTCGCATTGCCGGCAACAAGTTCGTCCGCAAGGTGCGCTTCGTTCGCCTTTATGTATGCGGCTCTGTCCGATACGACATACGCGGTGTCGTGCGCATCCACGACCATGCCTCCGGGAAGCGTCCACTCCACCGCGCCGGAGAGCTTCCATCCGCTCATGTCCACCGCTTCGTCCGACGCGTTGGATATCTCAAGAACGCCGTCGCCCGTCTTCACGAACGAGAGCTTCGGCGCGAGGACCGCGAGAGAGCTCTGCGGCTCCGGGATGCCCGCGTTGAGGCCCTGGCCGTATCCCGCCTCCCATGAAGCGTTGTTCGCGGAATGCGTCTCGAAGAGATGCCTGCGGCGGGGGACGATATAGTTGTCCCAAAGGTCGTCATAGCCTTCATCGTGGCTCAAGGCCCTGTCCCAGCAGTAGATGGCGGTGTCGAGCCAGAACGTTCCGCTCGATCCTTCGGGAAGATTGCCCCTGTCCGCGCGCCATTTCGCATAGTCGAGCGCAGCGCAAGCTTCGGTCGCCTTCTTTATCCTCATGGCCTCGCGCCACACCGGAGTCTCGCTCTTTGCCGTTCCGGGGGCCTTGAGCATGGTATCCATGAGAGTCCTCAGGCGCCTCAAGTACATGCGGCGGAATTTCGTCGACTGCCATATCGCTTCGCAGGCCCAGTTTTCGCCGCCTGGATGCGACCTGTCGCCGTTCGCGAAATGACAGAGAACCCTTCTGCCGCCGAAGAAGGGGTGCGCCTTGAAGCCATCCTCCTCCGCGAGCCGCATCGGCTTCGCGCCGTTCCACATGGTCGAATAGATGTGTCCCCAAGTCTGGTTCATGTCATAGCCGAGAGGAGTCCATGTCCCGGTTCCGTTCACGTCCCCGTATACGGACAGATTGGCCCACGTGTCGTCCGTCTCCATCGTTATCCTGGCGGCGGCGAGATAATTCAGCCACGCGGGCAGATCGAAGGTCTTGACGACTTCCTTCGTGATTTCCGGCTGATCGTCGACATCGGCCTCCATCCCCGCGTTGAACGACTTCACCCAGTCGCGCAGAGGGACGTATGCGTTCCAGCTTGTCTCGTCCCCGTCGTCCGGAGTCTTCTTCTCGCACGCCACCCAGTTGTATATCTCGGAGTTGTCGGTCCACGATCTGCCCCAGTGAAGGCATCCGGAGTTCTTGTATCCGTACCCCCGGGGATCCAGCTTGCAGTAGTCCTCTATGTACTCGTCCGAAAAGCGTATCGTGTGGAACGCGAGCTGGTAGAACTCCCCGTTGAGGTTCAGCCTTGCGGGATAGTGGAACGGAACCTTGCACCCGGCCTTCCTGAACAGCCAGAACGCAAGGGACTGGCGCACGTACGCAGGATCGCAGTATTCGGCCGTGAAGGAAGTCTTTCTCACCTCTATCGCTTCGCCGTCCATCGGATTCACGCATTTCAGCGGATGGCACTTCGCGAACTTGAGACCATGCGCCTTCTTGCGGAAAGTCCCGGACGTGTTGCCCCTCAAGTCTATTCTCACGTTGTCGTAGTACGCCCCGGTCTGCGAATCGAAAACGGACGCCCTGGCGTTGTGCGGGACCAGCGAAAGATCCTGGTCGTCGGCATCGACATCCATCTGCGCCAGGCTCGCGCCCTCCACGAAGAAGTGGAACGTCTGCAGCTTGGCGTCGTCTAGCTCTGCGCTCTCCACAACCGTCCCGAGATATTGGAAACCATCGTCCGGATTGAGAAAGCTTGGGCTTCTCCATTGCGCTCCGCCCTCCTCCGTTATCGTCGTCCAAAGCCTCAGGAGCCCGCCTGCAGAAGGAAGGTCTTCGGCCGGAACCGTCGCCGTCCAATACCGGCCCGCGCCGCCCTTGCTGTCGACGGCGCCTTTCTCCATGGCGATGGAATTTGTCGTCGCGGAAGCTCCAACGCCGGAGATGAAGTTCAGCGTCACGGACTCGATGGCGGTTCCGTCCAGCGGATTGACGGGGATCGATACGGCATAGTCTTCGTTCTCCTTCGGACGCGCAAGAGGATCGAAGACCGAAAGCTTGTGCTTGACGCCGAACAGAGGGCCGATGTTCGGACCGTACGCGATGGAGCCGGTCGCGTCGTTCTCCGATCCCTTCGTGGCGTTCGGCATGACAAGGCGTTTCGCATACGACCAACCGTCCCTGAGATCCACCGGAACATGCTCCGTCTGCAGCACTTCATCGCCTTTCAGCAGCCTCACCATCGGAAATTTCTTCGGGTTCACCTTGAAGGGAAGCACGATGACGCCATCGTAAATCTTGACCGTGAATCCGTCGCCCCCCATGTCCTTGGCGTTGTCGTACTCCTCGCTGGAATACACGACAACGCGCCCGCCGGGAGCGAGCACCGACGAAGGCAGCTTTCCGAACGCCCCCGCGCCCGCCTTCTTCCCAAGGTTGAAACGCTGAAGCTCGTAGTCGCCCAGATCCACGGAATCCGTTCCGTTGTTGCAAAGCTCTATCCATCCGGATTCCTTTCCGTTCGGATCGGCCTCTTCCGGCCGCGGACATATCTCCGTGATTTCCAGCCCGGCAAAAGCGGGGAAAACGGCCATAGACAAGGCTGCCAGAGCAATCTTTCGCATTTTCATGGTGATATTCTACAACATATCCCGTCATTCGACCATCCCCCAACCGGGGAGCCCTGTCGGCAGCGACAGGGTTGTTCATCCCGGAAAGCGCAAGTCGATCGCGCGGATCCTACCAACCCGGGAACTCCGGGCAGCGCTCGCATGCGGAGGTCTCCGCAGCCATTCCTTTGACGCATCTGTGCGAGGCCTGGTCGTAGAACTTGCATCCCTTCCCTGACAAATCTAGACGGGAGGGATATGCGGGGACCCTGAGGGATTCTTCTTTCGCCAAGGCAGAAAACTTCCTCCACGGTCGCCGGAAATTTCGACCACGGTCTTATACGATTTCGACCGCAGTCTTACGCAAGCAGCGACCATGCGATCCATCCCGGAAACCGCAAATCGATTTTATGCCGATTTGTCGCGATTATGGCAACTTATCGGTGTTTTTGGAGGGACTGTCCCCATCAAAATCAACCTTTCCCCCTCTGCCGTCTCTGCGCCCTGTTTCACGCCGCGACCCTCCCCGCTCCGCCGAATATCCGCATGCGCGCCAGAGACCAGTCGCCCTCCGACGGAAAACGCCGCGGCAGGAGTCTTCGCATCCTCTTTCCGAAATCCCTGCTGAACGATATGTATGCGCCCCTGTCGAACGCTTTCAGCGACAGCTTTATCGCCTGGCCGGCGGTGAGGCCCCTTGTGGCCGCGAGGCCCTCGGTCTCGCATGCCAACTCCCCTTCTTCGCCGCATTCCGCTTCGCGCTTCATCTCATCGAGTATCTCTTCCTCGCTCATCCCACTGTAGCGCTCC
>JAILJX010000076.1 GCA_024694365.1 Kiritimatiellia bacterium | reverse complement strand
CGTCAAGGCCGAACTCAAGACGGTCGGCTGAAACGGGAAACCAAAAAAAGAAAGGAACGGAAAAATGGAAACGGTACTGATAACGGACAAGGAGGGGCTCGACGCCCTCTACAAGGATTCCGCGTTCACCATCGAGGGGCTTGCGGCGAACGCCGAAAACCTCAAGGAGCTCGCTGACTGGGTGAAGCGCCACACGCCCTTCAAGACGGAGCGCGCGTACGTCGCAAGCGGAGCGCTGATGAACAGGGTCTACGGCCTCACGGGCACGAACGCGTACCCCGAGGACGATTGCACGCTCGTCGCCATAAAGCTCTCCGACCTCGAAAAGCCGCTCGCCCTCGCGGTGCCGCGATTTGAAATCGGCGGGCGGTGGTTCGACGACATCGTCGACAACAACAGGTGGCGCGAGGAGGAGAAGCGCGGCAGGTGAAAACGGAGCCTCCGCCCGCACAGCCGGGCGGAGGCGCAGGGAAGCGAAAGGAGAAAAATGGGAGCCAAGATAAATTCGGGAAACCTCGTGACGGTGGCCGACGCGGTCAGCCTCATCCTGGGGGACGACAAAGGGAAAATCGCATCGACGCCGTTCGCCGTCCGCTCCGCAGACGGGTTGGATTCGACATTCTACCTCGACCACGAGGACGGCAAAATCGTGGTGACGGGGGACTCGCACTACAGGCGCAGAGGCAAACCGCTCTCCGCCGCCGAGCGAAAACGCCTCGCCGACATCTACCTCGCCCTTCTCGGAGTCCTCTCCGAATGCGGCGAGGGCTTTTTCGACTCCTTCCACACGAGAGGAGGGAAGGCACTCATGAACGAGCTCGAGGATATTCTCACGAACCATGCGCCCGAAGAATTGGCGGCCGTGACCGATTGAGAGGTTCCTGCATCCCCAAAGCCCGCTTCGCAGAAATTGCGGAGCGGGCTTTTTTTCGTTTCGGGAAACATACTTGAAAACCCAAGGGGCGGCCCCGGCTTGAGATTCTATCCCAGCATCCGTATGATACCATAATAGTTCAAGCGATTGCAAGCGGGATAATTGATGTTTTTCAATATAAAATAGTTGAAAATATATCAAAAAACCCCGTTGCTATTCATGAAATATTACGGCATCATATGGGTGTCGAATGCAGGGGAAAGGCCCTTGCAGGGAACACCAAAAAGAAAGGAAACGAACCGATGCAGGTCAAGGTCAAGAAGGCGAAGGCGGGACTGGAGGATTTTCGCCAGCGAGTCAAAGAGGCGCTTGCGCGAAAAGGCGCGAGGGCGTACAGCCTCATAAAGAAACTTGCGACCGACAGGTCGGTGGTGTGGAGGCCCGAAGACCTCGACGCCGCAGGCTTGGAACTCCGCCACCTCGCCTTCCAAATCCGCGCCTTGCAGCACGCCAAGCTCGCGGCCGAAGAAGCCGAGAGCGAGGACTGAGGCCCATGCCCGCCCCCGCAAGGGGGCGGGCCATTTCCGCTACAACAGAAAGGACAGAGAAAAATGAATGAACGCCATATGAGATTCATGCACCTCCCGCCGACGGCGCGGGCGCGTGCCGCGAAGGCCCTCGGCCTCTCGGGGCCGCAAGGCGAGCACCTCGTCTTCGTCTACGGAACGCTCCTCAAGGGGGAGTGCAACGAGAGGCGGGCACCGCGGGCGAGGCGGCAGAGGGCATGGGCCCTCGGGACAATCTACGATACGGGATGGGGCTTCCCCGCATTCGTCAGGGACGGGCGGACACGCATCAAGGGGGAGCTCCTCACGGTCGACGACGAGGCCTTCCGCTCGATGGACATCCTCGAGGGATGCCCGCGGCTCTACCGCCGCGAGAGAATCCGCGTCCATCTCGAGGGAGGCTCCTTCCGCCTCGCTTGGGTGTACATCATGAACCGCCTGCCCGAGAGCGCGGCTTTGATCGAAAGCGGAGACTGGAAGGCGCACAGACGCGCGAAGGGGGAGGGGAGGTGAAAAAGGGAAGCGCCGGAATGGGGGCATAACCCCCAAGTTTCGGCGCTATTCTTTAACTTATAAAAAAGATGAAAAAATAATAAAAAATATCAAAATACCCCGTTGCTATTCTCCGAATATTACGGCATCATATGGTCAACCAAACGGGGAAAAGGGAGTACCCGCGAGGCCAAACGAAAACCGGAAAAAAGGAGAAAAGAACATGACGATAACAGAAGCGGAATTGGCGAGCCTCACCTTCGGGTGCGAACTCGAGTACGAGGGCATCAGCCAGTCGGCGGCCGCGAGGACGGTCGCAGAGACGGTCGGGGGGACGGCCCGCTACGAAGGGCGGCACCTTTCCAACTGGGTGGTCGAGATGCCCGACGGACGCAAGTGGCAGATTGTGAGCGACGGGAGCCTCTGCGGAAGTTCCGCCGAGGTGGTCACGCCGATTCTGCGCATCGCCGACATGGACACCCTGCAGAAGGTGGTTCGCGCGATGCGCAGGGCCCGCGCCAAGGTCAACGCGAGGACGGGCCTCCACGTCCATGTCGGTGCGCAGGGGATGAGCCCCGCGCAAATCAAGAACCTCGTGAAGACCTTCTACAAGCAGGAGGAGCTCATCCTCAAGGCGGCGGGGACTCAGCCGACGCGCATCGCGAGGTACACGCGCAAGACCGACCACGCCTTCGTCGACAAGATTTGCAGGCTCCGCAAGCCGACGATGAACGCAATCAACCTCGCGTGGTTCGGCCGCTACACCCCGCACCCCTACCACTACGACGACCACCGCTACCGCGCGCTCAACCTCAACAACCTCTGGAACGACAAGGGGACGGTCGAGTTCCGCTACCACGAGCAGAGCCTCAACGCGGGCAAGATTCGCGCGGCGGTGCTCCTCGACCTTTTGATTGTTCTCCGCGCCAAGATGGCGAAGGCCTCGAGCGCGAAGAACCCGAGGCCCTACAGCGAGGCGAGCGCGAAGTACGACTTCCGCGTCTTCCTCCTCCGCCTCGGGGCAATCGGGCCCTACTTCAAAAACCCGCGCAAGCACCTGATGGCCAACCTCCCCGGTTCGGCGGCTTGGAAAGACGGGAGGCACGACTGAGGAAAAGGGAAGCCCCGCCCCCCGCGAGGGGACGGGGCCGACCCGAAGGGGAGAAGGAAAGAAAGGAACGGAAGGAAGATGGAAGCGATGACATATCTCTATTTCGCGTACGGCTCGAACATGAACCCCGAGCGGATGAGGCGGAGGATTCCCGACGCAAGGCCCCTAGGACGCGCCACGCTGAAGGGCTGGCGGGTGGCCGAGCGTCTCTACGCCGACATCGAGAAGGCCCGCGGAGGCCGCGTACAGGGCGTCCTCTACTTGGTCACGCCGACCGAGCTCCACAGGCTCGACTACTACGAGGGCTACCCTTCGGTCTACAATTGCGTCAAGGTGACGGTCTCGGCGGAGCTGATGGGCGAGAGGACGCGCCGCTTCCGCCTCCCCGCATTCACCTATGTGATGACCGAGGCCTCGCGCAAGGAGCGCGAAGGGAAACCCTACCCCGAGGACTACAGAATCATGTGCGCAACGGGCGCGAGGTACTGGGGGCTCGACAACGCGTTCGGGATTCTCAAACCCGTCAAGGAGAAAAGGAGGTGGTTCAGCCTGGGCGATTGAAACGCGCGGCAGGGCCGCGGGAAGGTTTTCGTTCCGGGGGCCTTGGGGAGGGATGCCTTCCCGGGGCCCCCGATGAGTCTGGGCACCAGTCCATATTATGCCATAGTCGGCATCCATTATCAAGGGGGATAATCGATAAAAAGCGATAAAGAATAAATCAAAATAGTGAAAATACCCCGTTGCTATTCTCCGAATATTACGGCATCATATGGTCAACCAAACGGGGAAAAGGGAGTACCCGCAAGGCCGAAACGAAAACCGGAAAACGAAAGGAAAAAGACGATGAACGACAAGAGAGGCTACAGGGCGGAAGACATAGCCGCCGACCTCGAGAACCTCGGGGAGGAGATTGCGAACGACACCGAAAGGACGCTCGCGGAGACGGAGCCTGAGGATTTCAGCTTCGACGCTTGGGCGGCGATGCGCGAGGCCATCAAGGCGATGCGCGAAAGGCTCGACGAGATGGAGGCGGCGATCGACCGCGCCGAAGACGAGGCGAACGAGCGCGGCGACGCCGCCGAAGGGGAGTGGGAAACCTACTGGGATTGAATTTGGAAAAACGCCGACCCTCCCCTCGGGGAGGGAAGGCAACACCGAAAAAAAGAAAGGAACGGAAGAATGACGAAAAAGGAAAAGCTGATGCGGTGCCGCGAGGCCTACGGGAAGCGCGGCGCGAAGCTCATCGAGATAACGCACCTCGACGGACGCAAGTCCGGAATCGCGAACCCCAAGGCCATCGAGGCCGCGATGGGCGCGATCAAGGCCGAGCTCGAGAGGCAGATAGCCGAATGCGAGAGCGAGGAGGCGGACGCGAAAAAAGGCATCGCGGAGACCGTCCGCGATTGGATGCTCCGCGAGCATCCCGAGGAGGCGTCGATGATGGACGGCTTCTCCGCGACGGTCTCCTTCGGGGAGCTCGCCTCGAGGATGATGAATGGGGAGGACTTCTACAAAGTCCTCGACTGCACCGAGTCGGTTCAGCGCGAGCACTGCTTCGGGAGGCTCGAGAGGATAACGAAAATCCCCTACGGCCTTTGGTACGACCTTTGGCTCGCCTCGGGCGAAGGGCACGAGGAGCGGAGGAAGGCGGTCCTCGCGGAAATCGGCAAGGCCGTCAAGGAGGCGGGCGGCGCGAAGGCTCAGGCGCAAACGAAAGGAACGGAAAGATGACTGTCAAGGAAGCGATGCTCAAGGTGCTCGACGATGCGGCGGCGTTCCCCGAAGGGTGGAACACCGAGCTCAGGGAGGTCTTCCGCAAGGAGGGGAAAGACCTCTACGAGCGGAGGCAGAAGCGGATATGGATTCTCGCCATCCAGACCCCTTACAGCGGAGAGGAGCCGACCGTGAAGGTCTGCCGCTCCTCCGCGAAGGCGCGTGCGATGATGGAGGAGGACATCCGCGAGACGCTCGCGTGCCGGAGCCCCAGCTTCAGCGAGGCGGACCTCGAGCGCGAGAACGCGAACACCGTGAGGCTCGGCGACGAAATCACATGGTCGGTCTACGGGAGCGACCTCTTGGCGTAGAAAACAAAAGGCCCGTCCGCGGCGGACGCCGCGGGCGGAGCCGGCTCAAGAAAACGAAAGGAAAACGGAAATGGACAGATTCTTCGGCGCGAAGGCCTGCGACAGGTGCGGCGGCTCCCTCGAGGGCGGGCGCATCATGTCGATGTTCAACGAGCAGACCATCTGCATGGCGTGCGCGGACGCGGAGCGCAAGCGCGCGGACTACGGCAGGGCGCTCGAGGCCGAGCGCGCGGCGGTGAGGGCGGGAGACCGCCATTTCAAGGGCATCGGGCTCGGCGGAAAATAGACGATATTCGCGCTTGCTATATCGCGCGGATTACGGCATCATAGTGTCGAAATCGAAAAGCCGCGGTGGGCGGCGCAAACGAAAGGAGAAAACATGGCAACAGTGACATTAAGCGCTTCGGGCTTCGGCTCGGAAACGCGCAAGTTCAGGACAGAGAAGGAGGCGGTAGACTTCATAAGGAACGACACCGAATCGATCGCCGCGCAACAGGGCGGGATGGTCGAGGACTACGGGAACGGCGAGTGGGTCGTAAACTCGCGAAGCGGCGAGGAAATCGCCCGCTGGCTCCTCGAAAAATAATCTCCGAATCGAGTTGCATTCGCGGCCGATTTATGGCATCATACCAACCGACAGCAAGAGAAAGGAAGAACGGCATGGACAACATCATGAGAGAGACACCCGAATTCAAGACGCTACGCAACGAAGCCCGCAAGGCAATCCGCGCCTATGCGGACGGGGCGGATTTCGATGCCACGGTGGCACGACTTTCGGGGATAGGCGAGTCGATGTCTACCCTTCTCGCGTAAGGCGGCTGGCGAGCCTTTGCGGCGAAGGAGTAACTGGCCTCCGTCCGCGGGCGGTCCACCGATTCTCGCGCCACACGCGGCCCCCTTTCGCCGCGTCCGGCGGGGATAGGGGATACGCCCGCTCTTTTTTTCGCACGCTCAGAAGCCCACCACGCCCCTTCACGGCCCTTTAAAATATAATCAAATACCCCGTTGCTATTTACGGATTATTACGGCATCATAGTGTCGTCCTTGAGGGGGAAATGGGAGTACCCCGAAAGGCGCAAACGAAAACGAAAGAAAGGAAATGCGATGACACTGAAAGAAGCGATGCTCAAGGTGCTGGACGATGCGGCGGCGTTCCCCGAGGGGTGGAACACCGGGCTCAGGGAGGTGTTCCGCAAGGAGGGCAAAGACCTCTACGAGACTAGGCAGAGGTGGGTGTGGGAGGTGCTCATAGAGACGCCGCTTGCGGAAAAGAAGGTGCGCACAATTCCGTGCCGCTCGCTCGAGAAGGCCCAAGACGAAATGGAAAACGACATCTCGAGGGTGGTTATCGCGGAAGCTGCGCGTTTCGACCCGCAGGATGTGGTAATGCCGGACGAGCGCCACGCGCACATCGCAGACGAGTACCGCTGGTCGATTGTCCGCCGCGACCTGCTCGCGTAGGAATGCCGCACGCCGCATTTGGCGGAGCGCGGGCGGGCTCGGCGGAGAGTCCGCCCGCGCGCTTTTCCGCCCCCGTTTCCGGCCCGAACCGCGCCGCGAAAATATATGAAAATACCCCGTTGCTATTTACGGATTATTACGGCATCATAGTGCCGTCCTTGAGGGGGAAAGGGAGTACCCCGAGGGGAGACGGAAAACCGAAAAAAAGGAAAACGGAAATGACGGAAGCAGAAAAGAAAGAATGGGCGGCGATGGAGGATCGGCTGATGCCTCCCTCCGGCAAGGCCGATACGGTCGCGGGCGAAATCATCAGGGCGACGGGCCGCATCTGGTACCGCTGGTGGAACGACGGCGACAAAATCAATGTCGGCTACGGAAAAGAAACCTGCAACGGCACGGCGAGGTACCTCGAGAAGATCCGAGGCGCGGATTTCCCCGCCGAAATCTGGGGCGGCCGCCTCGATGACGACGGGTACACGAAGTTCACCGACGGGCTCGTCGACGAGATGTACGCCTTCATCAAGGCGCACCCCGAACTTGAGACCGCGCCCAACGGCGAGGATTCGCGGAAGGACTTCATCGACGAAGACCTCGACCGCGACGATTCCGGGGACGAGGAATGCGAAGACTGAAACCGAAAGGAGCACAACGATGCTGGAAACGATAGACACGGACACAGACCTTCTCCTCTACGGCAAGGTGAAGGTGTCGATCATGCGAGACGCCGAGGGCGGCGTCCAGATCGTGGCCCACCCCGCGCCCGAGACGCGGCTCGAGGTCAGGGTCGCGGAGACGCCGTACAGGTGCATCCTGCACCTCGCGGACGGGACGGATGTGGTGGCCGACCTTGCCGTCGAGGACGATTGGGGGTCGGTGCAGGACTGCATGCCCGGCGACTGCGACGATTGGGAGTCGGCCTTGGGCTGGGGGAACGACGCGGACGGGGATGTGAAAATCGAGTCGGTCTCGGGCGTCGACGGCGGCCCCATACCGATGGACGAGTTCCGCCGCGATGTGGAGGATTTCAGAATCCATTTCCAGGCGTGAGCGCGGCTGGCGCGGCGTGCGTGCGGCCTCTTCTTCGGAGGCCGCCCACGCGCTTTCCGGCCCCGTTTCCGGCCCAAACCGCGCCGCGAAAATATATGAAAATACCCCGTTGCCATTTACGGATTATTACGGCATCATAGTGTCGTCCTCGAGGGGGAAATGGGAGTACCCCGAAAGGCGCAACGGAAAAACGAAAGAAAGGAAAATGCGATGACACTGATGGAAGCGTACGAAGCGAGCGCGCTCGCGAAGGCCGTCGAGGACGCGGGCCTCGGGCACATCTACCTGAAGGATGTGGATGCGGTGTTGATCCACGACACGGACTACTCGCCGAAGCGCAAGACCGCGGCCGAGAAGTCCGAGATGCGCGGGAAGGTCGAGAGGGTGATTCTGCAGGTCTTCGGGAGGCTGGCGCGGGAGGTGAACGTCCTCGTCGACCCCGACGCTGGCGCGATGGGCCACAAGTGCTACTGCACGGCGGCGACCTATGTGGTGGCGCACGCCGAGCTCGCGGCCGCGTGAGCGGGCGCGTCTAAATCGCCGAACTGACGGCTGAAGCCCGCCGGATTTCCGGCGGGTTTTCACTTCGAAAAATAGTCAATATTTCGAGTTGCTATCCGTGACATATTACGGCATCATGTGTAGCGTTGTGTGGCCGCGGTGGCCACCGCGAAAAAGAAAGGAACAGATGATGCAGGAGTACGAAAACTGGGAAAAGGGATGCGGATGGGAAACGCTCGAGCCCGCGGGCGGGCGCGAGTTCCACGCCTTCGTGAAGGACGAGGCGATACCCGTATTGCGAAAGGGCATCGAGGAGCTCGAGGCCATGAAGAGGAAGAACGCCGAGACGATGCGGCGCTGGGGCGAGATAGCGGGTCGGGCCGAGTCGCTCTTCGGGTGTTTCACCGCGCTCACGGGGAGCGAGGACTTCATGACGATGGTGCGCGACTTCGACTTCCGCGCGGCAGGGATATTCGGCAAGGGGACCTTCCACGCGATAGAGGATTGGCTCGAGGCCGGAATCAGACTCACGCGGGCGATGAAGAACGGGTCGAGCGTCCCGCGCAGGTACGCGGAGGAGAGCGCCGCGGTGGAGCGCGACCTCAAATCGACCGCGGCGGTCAGGGACATCCTAGCGGCGTTCCTCGCCGCGTCCGACGACGACCGCCGCCTCAAGCTCGCGCCCGTCAAGTACCGCACGCGCATCTTCCGCGACCTCACGCAGAACATCGCGGCAATCAACGAGGCGAAGACGCGCCTCAACCCCGACAAGGTTCCGGCGTTCCTCGAGGGCATCATGCCGCGGATAGGAATCATCACCGAATTCAGCGGACGCCTGCAGGCGATCTGCAGAGCCGCGAAGAAGAAGATCAAGAGGCACGGGAGCGAGTTCTGGACGCGCCTCGACGATTGGATGGCGATGCGCCGCGCGGTCTGAGCCCCGCACGGCCCGCAAGCCCGCCGCAGAGCCCGCCACGGGGCCGCCTGCGGCGGGCTTTCGCTTTGCCGGGCGGACGGCCCGCGCTGGCGAAGGAGGGCGGCACGGGGCCTTGCCGCGCGACTGTGGCATTAACGGCAAATTCCGTTTGCAAGTCAAGGGCGTAAGTGGTACAATAAACAACGAGTTCGGGCGAGTATTGCCCCCTCGCCCGGCTTGGGTGTCTTTACGCACCCGGCGGGCGGTCTCATCACGCAGCCCGCCTTTTATTGAGAGATTTTCCAATTTCCCTCTTGCAATCTGCGGCGTTTTCGGTTATCATTTGAACAGAGACTCGGAGGAAGCGCGCCCGTAGGCGCGTGCCGGGGCTCCAACACAAACAAGGATCAAACAAATGGCTACAGCTAAGAAGGCTCCTGCAAAGAAAGCTCCCGCTAAAAAAGCACCGGCGAAAAAGGCACCTGCAAAGAAGGCGGCTGTTGTGAAGAAGGCGGCTCCCGCCAAGAAAGCTCCGGCGAAGAAGGCGGCTCCCGCGAAGAAAGCGGCTCCTGCGAAGAAAGCGGCTCCTGCGAAGAAAGCGGCCGCGAAGAAGGCACCTGCGAAAAAGGCTCCCACCAAGAAGGCTGCCAAGAAGTGATTGATGCGCGGCTCCCTGTGCCGCTTCGGGCGCGCTGGCTTCAAAACCGGCGCGCTCTTTTTGCATCGCCCGGACACCTGCGCGGAGCGGCACAGAAGCCCCACACCCGGCGCAGCTCGGCAAGGCGGGTGCAGGCCGCGCCCGCGGAGGAAATGCGACGCGGGGCCAATGACGCGCGACTGGCGGAATCTCATCCCATGGAAGCGCCAAGCAGCGATCCGCAGGCTCGCGATACATCCCCGAGTGCCTGGTTCAGCTGATTGTCGTCGGGGATGAACCCATCCTCGGACGACAGCCTTGCGATCGTACCGTCGCCACGGGTCTCGTAGAAGAACATGTCGCCGCACGGGGCCAGCCACGCCATGCTGCGCGGCGAAGTCCGCAGCCACGGCTTTTGCGTCGTCCAGTGCCGAGAAGGCGACATGGCCGCCCGCAACCGCGCTCTCGAGCCTTGCGAAAAAGCACAGCGTCTTCAAGACCGCACTCTTGCCGGATTCCTGCGGACCGCAGAAGACGGTCACCTGGCCGAAATCGATCCAGCCGGAAGAGCCGACGGCCCCTCCGAGGATCGGGCCGAAGTTCCGGACAAGGAGCCTGGGGCTTTTCCATTTCGGTTCTGAATGTTTGTCACGGTAGAGATTGTAGCCTATTTGGCGCACACAGTCAAGGCTCCGGCTCGCATGGAAATCGGAAATCCCGGTTGACTGTGAGGGAAGATCCGTTTACACTAGTGCCGGAACATCGCAAACCGCCATCACATACTGAATCTACGACCGTCACACAGCGGGCCTGTCGAATCGGTGTCGGCGCCATATTCGCCGCGTTCAACCGGTGTGCGGACAATGCCCCCCGAATGCGACATGTAGCCGGCATGAAAGGCAAGGCGATTTCGTCCGTCAAGCCAAGTGCCAGCAACATGCCTTGCTCCGGACACGACGCAGCACCACCCTTCCGCCAGGTGGAGAAACCCGCGCGGCGACGGCATCCAAAGTAAGGAGATGATAAGGTTTGCGGAAACCCGACAAACTCGGCGTCACCGATGCGGGAACTGGCGGCCTCCTAAAGTGATGCTGGTCAAGAAACTACCACGCCTAGACCGACGGGGAAAATCCGTTAGCGGTGACGCTCCGGAGAGACGGAGCCTGCAAGAGGCCTCTTGTCCTGCCCCGAGGGCAATTCCTTTTGCGCCGTTAAACGGCGATATATGGTATAATACTGTCCATCGGCAGGAATGCCGGTCCGCCAAGGCGGGGATCACAGCAGGTCAATCCAAACGAATGCCCCGGTCCGGAATGCCGAATCGCTTCCGGTCCGGTTCGACAGCAGAAAGAATGCCTATGTACAAAAGGTCGTATTCATACGTCATGCCAGAGGAGACTCGAGCTTTTAACGCCGAGGTCGAGGCGCTGGCTCTCAAACTCGCGCCGAGCGATCTGCGGGAGCGTTATACCGAGGCCAAGCTCGTGGACAAGGAACTGGGCGATTGGATCAACATGCTCCCGGCCCTCGGCTACAGGCCCGATCGTGGAGATGACGGCATCTATCTGAAACCACGCAACCCGCCATCGCGGTTCGGCCTGGCAATCGAAGCCATCGTCCGCTATTTCACAAACAGCCCGCTCACCCTGCTACTGCTTGGCCTTGGCATACTTCTGGGCGGCTCCGTGATATGCGAATATTTCATGGCCACCCAAGGCAGAGGGACGGATGCCTATTTCCCCTATATGCGGGCCACAGAACTGTCCGGCCTCGGGCTTTGGGCATTCTTCCTTGCGAGATGCTTAGACCTGAAGAGCATTTTCGGCGTCGACTACTATGAGTACCAGCCGCGGATATTGAAACTGTGGTGGCTGCTCTCTTTCATAACCGCTTCGCTGACCTGCATGCTCACGCTGTCGCTCGTATGGGATTTCGAGTTGACCTACATAAAGCAGAATCCGGCCCTTTTCTTCTGGCGCTCCGACATGGTAACCGCGACGCTGGCGACAAACAGCACAACGTACACCCTCATCAAGGTGTTCTTCTCGCTCACCGCAGCGCTGTCTGCCTTTGCAGTGCGCGAGGAAATGAAGCGGGAGTCCGTCATCCGACACAGATCAGGAAGGCTTGACTTCGCCACAACCGAGCGGATGTGGGTATACGAGGACAGGGCCGACGACATACTGTCGGGGAGAGAAGGCCCCCACCCCGAATATCTGGCGTACAAGGAACGCCAAGCGGCGCAGAAGAAGAAAGACGAAAAAGAGGCCGGGGCCGAGAACAAAGCGGAGAAGAAATAAAATGGTTCTCTGGCGCTGGCAGGATCCCGTCAAGCCGACTCTGCTGTTGCTGGGGGCGGAACTTTCTGCGCTCGGCCTGACTACTGCGTATTCCTTCGTCAAGATGAACAGCAACGCATGTTTTACCTGGGTCTGCGTGTTCACATATTTCGGGATCGGGGTTTGGATCGCGCATTTCCTGAAACCGGTCATCAGGAAAATGCCTCTCGAGGCGCGGGGATGCTGGTTCCTGTCGTGGGTGATTGCGACCATAGCATGCGTCAGCATCGGCATATACTTTAGCGATTGGCTGCATATCTGTCTGCCCCGCAGACCCAGTCACAACCTCCACGCGCTCTGGCATCACTTCTGCAAATACCCGCTTTATCTCCCGCTATGGGGGCTTTTGTACTTTCTGCAGATGAAACTCGTAAAAACAATCCGAAATTCCATGAAGGAGCAACCATGAGCAAGACACAAAAGACCAAAGAGACGCCTCGGCAGTCCCGCGAGTACCCCGACTTCCCGGAAGAGGCGGAGAAGGCTCTGATAGACAAACGGTGCGGCCTTTTCGAAAGTACCACGGAAGCCTTGGGATACGCCGACAGAATGATGCGCGAAATCGCGCCAGAACTTTGGGCTTGCAGCCTCAGAACCTGTTCGAGGTGCGTGAACAGCGGATGCTCCAGGGAGGAAGCGTTTGTCGTACTCGCGGAGTATCTGCTCATCGAAGCGACCAAGGAGGCGTTGAAGACCACCGCAAGCCGCGTATACGGAGTCTCCTGCAAAGACCTCCACATCAAGATTCCCCCGATCGTCAAAAAGGCATCCAAACGCAAGACCGCCAAAAAGGAGGACTGATTTACAGATTCGAGGCGCGACGTCAAGCCGGGGTTGCATCAAAGAACCTCAGCGTCGAATCCGACCGATCAACACACCAAACGAAAGCAAGCGACCAAGGACGGGCCAAGAGAATGAACGACAACGATCCAGATACGCTCACGCCTAATACGGAGCGCATGGCGGCTGCAGGACATCCGCGCTCCATATCCGTGAAAGCCGCCACCGCAGGCATCCTGGCGGGGTGCGCGGCGATCGCGTACATTCTGAACGCTTACTGCCTCACCCTCTTCAATCTCGGCATGGACGTCGGCACACAACTCTCTGCATGCAAGGTGATGACCGTGCTAATCTTCACTGCTTTGGCCGCCATGCTGTTGTCCGCGGAAACCATCCGCCGCCAATGCGGCGAGCGTCTCGGCGCGGGCAGCCTAGGTGCATCGTTGCGTGCGCTTCGCCTTGCGGCCGTCATTCTCCTGCCCGCAGTTCTTGTCCTGTTCACTCTCCAGACCCCTATCTGGAGCTACCCGAGCCCGGCATCATGGAACAGGCCGCAGTTCGCTTATGGATGGCCCTTGATGTGGAAGCGCGAAGGGAGCGGGGAACTGCACTTTATCGTCCCGATGATAAATTTCATATTCTGGACGGCATACCTCGCCTTGGTCTTGGGATATCGGAAGCTTAAGCATTATCTTGTCATGCTCAGCTGCCTTGCCGCCCTTCTCGTTCTTTATGCACTCCTCTTCGAGGTCGGAACGACAGACCGCAATCGCCAGCGCGACGGCGCCTCCTACAGGCTCCATTTCACGGAATCCAGCTTAGCAACCATTCGTTAGGTATATAATGTTCGTGGTAATGAACGCAACGAGCTGACGAAAAGAGAACGCAGATGGCAAGATGGAACAGATACAGGCTTAAGAACCCGACCAGGGCGTACAGCATCCAGAAGGAGGCTGACTGGGGGTATACGAGCGGATTCGGAATCGACACGGACGCCGGGGTCGTGACCGTCGTGATGGACAGGCCGGAGCGCGCCAAGAACCTAGGGATCGTCTTCGGGGACCTGATGCGCAAAGACTGGGAGCTCGGGGATTGCACGTTCGACAACGAAGTCGTCGGGTTCGTCTGCTTCGACAGGCGGATCGTGGCGATGGTCGTAGACTACTACAAGACCAGGAAGGCGGGCGACCCTTACCCGAAGATGGGCGAGGAGCTCCACCTGCCGACGGAGGCCGAGGCGGACGCGCTGTACGAAAAGTATGGCATCCCGACGCCGCAGACGAGCGTGGCGTGCGACGATATTTTATGCGATAGCGTGGAGGTCGGGGACGATGGGACGCCCCTGGCGCCCGGCGCGGAGGAGTGAAGGGAGGCGCAACATGGGCAGATGTTCAATGCCGCAGCAGTTGCATTGTGATATACTTTATCCACACCCGAAAAGGAGCGCAAATGAATCTTGAGCAGAGAGAACGCATAGACAACAGAATAAACCAGCTATTCGGCCTTCTGGCGTACGCGAAAGCACACGACGACACGGAGGAGGCAACACGGATAGAAGCCGAACTCAAAGAACTTATTGAAAGTCTTTGATTGCCATTCTCTAGATAACCGGCATAAAGCATCGGCAAACAGCCAGAAACAATAAAGTGTTCAAGAGGACCGCGAGTGCCCTGAAAACTACTCTATGCCGAAGAGGTGACTTGTATCTTTTTTGGGTCTGCTTGCACCCTATTATGAGGAAACTTTTGCGTAAAACCCTTATTTTACAGTATTGCTGAGCGATGTCTCCCATACTACACCGAGAGTAGTTTTTCGATATTTGGCGAGGAAAGCGCCAGCTCGCCGATGTCTCCTGTTTAGCCAAAAATCAAAAACCCCTTTGTTTATTGGGGAAACGAAGGCCTAGCATACAAGAAAAATCTCTCTTTCAAACCTTCTATTGGTTGTCCCGCCTGGGTTCGAACCAGGACTAAGGGTATCAAAAACCCCTGTGCGGCCACTACACCACGGGACAGGCGACTGCGCTCCAGGCCCTGAGGCCCTTCGCTTCGAGAAGCGCTGCGATTTCGCGTCCCCGCGCTTCAGACGGGACGAGACCGAAGACTGTCGATCCGCTGCCGCTCATCAAAACCCCGGCGGCGCCCGCCTCGGCGAGCGCCTTCTTGGCCCCGGCGATTTCGGGATGAAGCGAGATCGCCGGCGCCTCAAGGTCGTTCTGCAGGGCCGACGCGACTTTGCCGATGTCGCCGCCTGCAAGAGCAGAGGACATATTATACAAAATCGAAGGGTCTTCTGGCAAGTGGGGAGTTGAACGCGAGAAGACTTCCGGAGTCGAGGAGAAGACGCCCGGATTGGCCAGCACCAGGCACAGTCCGGGCGCAGGCCCGCCGCCGGGGAGAAGGAGGCGCACGCGCTCGCCGCGGCCTTCCATGAGGACGGGCGCGCGGTGGTGCTGGGCGAGGACGAGGGCCGGCACGTCGCTGCCGACCTTCGCGCCGATGTCAGCCAGGGCCCCGGGCGGAAGGCCGAGGCCCCACATGGAGTTGAGTCCGCGCAGAACGGCCGCGGCGTCGGCGCTGCCGCCTCCAAGGCCGCCGCCGGCGGGGATGCGCTTGACGACGCTTATCCTGACGCCACGGCGGGGGGCGTCGCGTCCGCCCGGGACGCAGGCGAGGAGAGTCCTTGCGGCCTTGACGCAGAGGTCGTCGGGATAGGGGCTGTCGGAGGATATGTCCCCGGCCGGCTCCATCGTGACGGTATCGGAAAGGGATATGGGCATCACGACAGAACGAAGCGCGTGGTACCCATCCACGCGCTTCCCCAGAACTTCAAGAGTGAAGTTTACCTTGGCCGGGGCGTCGAGAGTCACTCGGCGTCCTCGCCGTCCTCGGTGTCGGGCTCGTCGTCATCGAGCTCCTCGGCCTCGAAAGGCATGCCCGCGCCCCGCATGGAGCCGGAGATGCCCGAGACGACGGACATGGCGATCGTGCCGTAGCCCTTGAGCTCCTCGGGCGTGACGCGGACGATTCCCTCGTTGACGCCGTTCTTCTTCCAGGCCGCATAGGCGATGCATCCGTCGCCGGCGGGGGGGAGCGCGGCGAGCATGTTGCGCACCGTCGCCTCCTCGGACTCCGCAAGCGCGGCGACCTCGCCGCCGATCGCGAGCAGCATGCCGTAGAGGGAGCAGACGCCGGCGCTGTTGCAGTCGGCGGACTTCATCGAGGGGAACGCCTTCGCGAAGCGGAGCGAGGCGGACGACGCGGACGACGCATCCTTGAACGTGAAGGAAATCGCCTGGGCCTTGTCGACGGGGAGATACTTGGAGACGATGAGCTCCCTGACGTCCTTCTCGAGCGCCGCCTCGTCCACGGAGAGGCTGTCTTCGTTCTCCTTGATCCAGGCGGCGAAAGCCTTGACGTCAAGAACGATGTTCAGGGCGTCGCCGGCGCGGTTGAGCGCGAGCCAGCCGGAGGTCTTGATGCCGTGCTTCTCGAGAACCTGTGCGCCGCCCTCGATGAGCGCGGCGATATCCCAGCTGCCGGCCTTGGGGGCCGACGCCGCGGCGATGAAGGCGTTGCCCGCGAACGCGAGCGCGTCGGAGGAGAAGGCGACGTCGCCGCAGGCCGCGAACCTGGAGCCGGGCTTCATGACGGCGGAGCCGAGGAAATCGAGGCCCTCGGGCGAGACGCGGACGGCGAAGGAAAGAGTGCCGATGTCGCGAATGGCCTCAAGGCCCTGGACGAGCTGGGGAGGCATCTCTTCCCCCTCCTTTTTCGCCTCCGCGACGGCCATGTCGATGAACTTGCCGAGAACCGACATTCCCGCGCCGGTCACGTTGACGCGCGCGGTCTCGCCGCCGGGAAGCTTCACCGTTCCGGCCTTCGCGAGGGCGATGCCGACGCCCTTCTCGCAATTGCCGGTGGCGACCCACTTGCCGTCGGCCGAAAAGGCCGCGAATTCAACGTCGTCCACCTTGACGACGGACCCCATGTCGACGGCGTTGGTGTGGGCGGCGAGGTAGTCGGCCTTGGAGACGCTGCCGGGATAGAGGATCGTGTAGCGTACGGACTTGCCGAACGCCTCGAGAGACTCTTCGGTTCCGTCGAAGAGATCTGGATCGCCGACGAGAGTCACGAGCACGGTGGCGTCGGCCCCGGGACGCATCGCCCCGAAATCGCCCGCGAGCGGATTCATCGCAAGAAGCCCGACGGCTCCCATTCCGATCATCGGCACGCCCGACATCTCGCCAAGCTTCGTAGCGTGCTGGACGAGCGTCGTCTGGTCGGTCACGATCGCCTCGAGAAGCTTCTCGGGCGCGGCGCCCGCAGCGACAGAGAGTCCGGCGAGAGCGATGGAGACAAGTTTCTTCATTGTTTCGTTTCCTTTCTTGTTCTTGTTTTTTGCAAATCGGTTATGGCCGAGGCCACGTTGGCGAAAAGCGCCGCGAGCCTGGCGGTCGGGACGGTCGAGAACGCGAGGCGTATCAGCCCGGAGAGGACGATCGTGCCGGTAGAGTACTTTTCGATCAGATGCCGCCTTACCTTCTCGGCGTCGACGCCGATCGGCTTCACGCACATGAAGTAGCCGGAGTTGAACGGCATGGCCTCGAACGCCTTGGCGTATTCGGGGTGGGTCTTGAGAATGACGCGTATCTCGTGGTAGCGCTTCTTGAGAACGGCGAACTTCTCGCGCTTCTCGGCTTCGTACTTCGGGTCGCCGAAGGCGCGGATGGCGAGATGCTGGCCGATGGAGTTGATGTTGGAGACGCCCGAGCGGACATTTCCCGCGGCCTTCGCCTCGAGGGCCTTGAGCTGGTCGGCCGTGGCGCCCTTGAAGGCGAAAGTGATGAAGCCCACCCTGAGACCCCAGACGTAGTCCTCCTTCGTGGTTCCGTCAAGCTTGACGGCGAGGACGTTTTTGTGGAGGCAGGAGAATTCGGCGAAAAGCGATTCCCCGTGGACGCCCTTCTCGTAGACGAGCCCGAAATAGGCGTCGTCGCATATGACGACGATCTTCTTCCCCTTCGAAGCCGCGGCCTTCACGGCGGAGACGATCTTCTTCGCGTCCTCGAGCGTCGCGGTGTAGCCGGTCGGGTTGTTGGGGAAGTTGAGGATCAGCAGCTTCTTCGCGCCGGGCGCGAGGAGGGCCTTCTTCATCGCGGCCGCGTCGAAAGCGCCGCGCGAGAACGTGTTGAAATGGGCGATCCTGCAGCCGACCGCCTCCTTGAAGACGAGCTCGTAGTTGTCCCAGTAAAGGTCGGGGCAGACGAGCGTATCGCCCGGCGCGGCGAAGAGCTCGGCGCAGATGCGTATTCCGTGGGTAAGGGCGTTCGTGACGACGGGGTTGGAGAACGTCTTCCCCTTCAGCGAAGGATTCTTGGCGAATTCCATCCCGCGCCAGATTTCGCGCAGCTTCGGAAGGCCGAAGGAGCCAGCGTAGAGGAACGCCTTCTTGTCGAGATTCAACCCGGATTTGAACGAATCCATCACAAGAGGGGAGCCGTCCTCCTCGAAAGCCATGCCGATCGTGGCGTTGATGTCGCAGGCCTTCGCCTCGGCGCCCTGGCCGAGAATCCCGCCATACGGGAAATACATGCGGCGGCCCGCGGGAGAGAGGAATTCGGCCGCCTCGCCCAGGACCTTGTTCAGTCTAGTCGCCAATGCGTTCATATTGGATATGTATTATACCATTTTTCGCGGCGTCATGGCATAACAAAAAGCGCCGCTTCGAAGCGGCGCTTTCTTGTCTGGAAAAGCATTCAGGGACTTCAGCCGGCGTTGTTGCCCCACGCGTAGTGGGCGAACGCCTTGTTGGCCTGGGCCATCTTGTGGACATCGTCGCGCTTCTTGATGACGTTGCCCTGCCCCTGGAACGCGTCGATGACCTCGGCGGCGACGGCGGCGGGCATGCCCATGCCGTGGCGGGCGGAGGCGTACTGGGTCGTCCAGCGAAGCGCGAGCGAAAGCTGGCGGTTCGCGGCGATCGGCACCGGGACCGGATAGGTCGTGCCGCCGACGCGGCGGGTCTTGACCTCGACCTGGGGCTTCATGTTGTCGATCGAAGCGGAGAGAATCTCCAGCGGATCGGTGAAAGGCTTCTCGTCCTTGGTGAACTTGGCCGGATCCTTCCCGACGGCTTCCTTGATCTTCTCGATGGCGCCGTAGACGATCTTCTCGGCGGCGGTCTTCTTGCCGTCCTTCATGATCACGCGGATCATGTGGGCGACGAGCTCGGAGTTGAACTTCGGGTCGACGGAGACGCGCTTCTCGATTTTCTTGGCTCTGCGGGACATGGCTTACTTCGCCTCCTTCTTCTGACGCTTCATGCCGTACTTCGAGCGGCTGCGGTTGCGGCCGGCGACGCCGAGCGAGTCGAGCTTGCCGCGGACGATGTGGTAGCGGACGCCCGGAAGGTCCTTCACACGGCCGCCGCGGACGAGAACGACGCTGTGCTCCTGGAGGTTGTGGCCTTCGCCGGGGATGTAGGCCGTCACTTCGTAGCCGGACGTAAGGCGCACGCGGGCGACCTTGCGCAGGGCGGAGTTCGGCTTCTTGGGGGTCATCGTCTTGACGACGAGACAGACGCCGCGGCGCTGAGGGCACGCCTTGAGCGCGGGCGATTTAGAACGCTTCGCGAGAGGCGAGCGCCCCTTGCGGATGAGCTGGTTGATTGTCGGCATTTAGTTGCTTTCCTTGCTTTTCCAAACAGTCGGTGTATTTTATCACAGTTTGCCCCCGTTTGGCAAGGGGGCAAATGCGATTCATTTTTCGTCGATCCTCCACTCCTCGAGCTTCGCTTTCTGCTCGACGGGCTTGGAATAGACGTCCGATTCGTCCGGCGCGGGCGCCTTGGGATCGAGCGCATGCTCGAACTTGGGCAGCTCCCGCACGGGGGCGTCGGTCTTGAGTATCGCAGGCGCGCCGGTCCCGGTCGTCGCGTTCGCGACGCCGGTCATGGCGGCGGCGGCGGCCTTCTCCTCGTCGCCGACGGCCTCGCGCGCGTCGACCTCGGCCTTTGCCGAGGCGTCCACCTCCCCGAGGCGCGTCCCGCGCGGAGGCAGAGCCTTCAGCAACGGGTCGTCATCCTGGATCATCGTGCACTTGAGCGGCTCTTTGATGTACTCCTCGATCTCGGGGATCGCGAAGCTCTCGTCCTCGTCGGCGAAGCTTATGGCAATCCCGGTGGACCCGGCGCGGCCGGTGCGGCCGATACGGTGGACGTAATCCTCCGCCTCGTACGGGAAATCGAAGTTTATCACATACTCGAGCCCCTTCACGTCGATTCCGCGGCCGGCGACATCCGTGGCGACGACGACCTTCACCTCGCCGTCGCGGAACGCGTCGAGAACCCTAAGGCGCTTGTTCTGGTTGACGTCGCCGGAGAGCATCTCGACATTCACGCCGCGGACCTTGAGCGACTCGTAGACGTCCTCAGTCGTCGACTTGCGGTTGCAGAAGACGATCGCCCGGGAATCGGGATGCAGCGCGATGTGGTTGAAGAGAACCTTGAACTTGTCCTCGGCGCGGACGATGTAGACGACCTGGCGGACGGTGTCCGTCGCGTTCGTCTCGCTCTCGACCTCGGCCTTGAAAGGCTCGTCCATCCAGTTCATCGCAAGGCGCATGACGGTGTCGTTCAGCGTCGCCGAGTAGAGCATCGTCGCGCGCCTGTCTTTGGGGGGAAGGCAGCTCACGATCCTTCTTACGTCGGGTATGAAGCCCATGTCAAGCATGCGGTCGGCCTCGTCGATGACGAGAGTGTCGACGTTCGACAGGTTGATGACGCGGGATTTCACGAAGTCGAGCAGGCGCCCGGGGGTCGCGACGAGAAGGTCTACGGGGGCGTCTCTCACCTCCTGCTTCTGACGGTCGTAGTCCATGCCGCCGTATATGGCGAGAGACCTCAGCCCGCAATACCTGCCGATCGCGTCGGCATCCTTGCAGATCTGGATTACGAGCTCGCGGGTCGGCGCTATCACAAGTGCGCGCGGATTGCCGCCCGTCTTTGCGCGGCTTTCGGGCGTCCTCAGGTAGCGCGTAAGTATGGCGACGAGAAACGCCGCCGTCTTTCCGGAACCGGTCTGGGCCTTGCCGGCGATGTTCTTGCCGGCGAGGGCCTGCTCGAGGGAGAGGGCCTGTATCTCGGTGCAGTACTTGAAACCGAGATCGGCTATGCCGTGGAGGACTTCGCCCGGAAGGTCGAAATCCTGAAAACGCTTTTTGCCCTCGGCCGGCTCTACCGAGAAAGAGGCGGGATCCCACGCTTCATGGGCGGCCTTGCGTGCGGCAAGCTCGGCGGCGGATATTTCGCCGCCCGGGCGCATTTCGCCCGCTGCGGTGTTGACCGGCGCGGGACCGCGGCGCTGGCGCTCGCCCTTCCCGGACCTGCGCTCGTCGCGGCGCCCTTTCGGCGGGCGGTCGCCGCGCGGAGGGCGCTGCTGATTCTGCTGGCGCTCGCCCTGCTGCTGACGGTCGCCGCGGCGCTGATTCTGCTGGCGCTGCTGCTGGGGACGCTGTTCTCCGCCCCCCTTCCCGCCGCGCTTTCCGCGACGGCCCTTCGCGCCTTGCCCGCCCGACTGCCCCGGTTTCTTTCCGGAGGGGGACTTCTTCCCGCCTCCGGTAAGAACCGAGACGATCTTCTTCAGGAAACCAAAAGCCATGACTGACGCAATTAACGCTTCGAGAACTGGAAGCGCTTGCGGGCGCCGGGCTGGCCGGGTTTCTTGCGCTCTTTCATGCGGCTGTCGCGCGTCATGCAGCCGGCTTTCTTGAGAGCGGCGCGCGTGGACTCGTCGGCGGCGACGAGCGCGCGGGCGAGACCGTGGCGGATGGCGCCGGCCTGGCCGGAGATGCCGCCGCCCTTGGCGAAAGCGACGACGTCGACCTTGGCCATGTCGTAGCCGCTGATCGCGACCGGCTGCTTGAGATAGTCGCGCAGGGCCTCGGAGGGGATGTACTCCTCGAGAGCGATGCGGTTGACGGTCCAGACGCCCGAACCCTCGACGAGATTGACGCGCGCGGTCGCGGTTTTGCGACGGCCGGTGCCGGCGGAAATTGCCTTCTTGGTAGCCATTTCTCTATATCTCCTTACAGCTTGATTTCGACCGGCTTCTGCGCGGCGTGGGTGTGTTCGGCGCCTGCGAAGACTTTGACGCGCGTCATCATCTTGCGCGCGATGTTGTTCTTCGGGAGCATGCCCCAGACGGCTTCCATGATCATGCGGTCGGGATGCTTCGCGCGCATCTCGGCGGCGGTGAAATGCTTCAGTCCTCCGCGGTAGCCGCTGTAACGGGTATAGTCCTTCTGCTCTTCCTTCTTGCCGGTGAGCTTGACGGAGGCGGCGTTCACGACGACGACGAACGCGCCCGCATCGACGGACGGATCGAAGGTCGGGAGGTCCTTCGCGCGGAGTTTGTTGGCGATGACGACTGCGAGGCGGCCCAAGGGCTGATCCTTCGCGTCGATGAGGAACCACGGACGGTTGTCGCCCGGATTCGGAGCACGGTAGCTCTTCTGCATCTTCATTTTCCTTTATTCATGCGGATTTGTGCCCTTTGTCCGGGGTTTTGTCCGCGTTGCAGGCAAGGGCGCCCGCCCTCGCAAGGGAAGCCGGTTTGTCCCCGACTTCGCAAAACGGTTGAATATTGTATCAAAAATGCGCCGATAGCGCAAGGGGGCAAAGCACGCGGAAAAGCGAGTTGCCGAGGGTGTGAAGTCCAGAAGCAAATGCAAGTTTCTCTTGCGTTTAGTCCTTGAGATTGCGGGACGGGATTGAAAGGCAGAATATTTCCCATCATTCCTTCCTAGGAAGGAAACCCCCGTTTACTTCTGGACTTGAATTTGGAT
>JAILJX010000037.1 GCA_024694365.1 Kiritimatiellia bacterium | reverse complement strand
TTTGTGAACGATTTAAACCATATATTGCAGTTAACTACGGCAGATGATGTCTTGGTGGACTTGAAGGACATGGTCCGGCTTGCGCGGCAGAGAGAGGTCTGGACTCAAGCGGATCTTGCTCGTCGCTCGGGCGTGCCGATGACTACCATCTCGCGTCTGGAGAGGACTGGGCTTGCGTCGACCGACACACTCTTCAAGGTGTTGTTCGCATTGAACAGACTTGATGCGGTAGCGGATATGCTTAAAGAGCAGCTGCGGCTCATAAAGTTACCCAAGACTCTTGAAGGCGATTTCGAGATGCCGTCAAAGGTAGTGCGACGCGTCCGCCACAAGGGGGTGGTGCGGTGAAGCTTGCGGTCAAGCTCGACTTCGGCTCAGGCAGGGAACTGAAGGTCGGCACCTTTTCCGAGATTGGCAGGGACTCGGCATTCGAGTTCGCGGGTGATTTTATTTCATCGGGACTCAACCCCGCGCCGTTTCGGCTTCCGGTGAAAAGCGGACTCAGCGTCTACGATCGTTCCGGCAACATGGATACGTTCGGACTTTTCGACGACTCGCTTCCGGACGGATGGGGCCGTAAGATCGTCGACAGAATGTTCATGAAGCGCGAAGGACGTCTTCCTACACTGACCGAAAGGCTTATGTGCGTGGGACGAACCGGGAAGGGTGCGCTTGTGTATGAACCTGCGGACGAAGTGGCGGCTGCAGCGAAAGAGGAATTCGATCTTGCCGCGCTTGCCGATGACGCGATGGCGTTCGACGCCGGCGAGGCTGAGGATTCGCTTCCTCGTCTGCGCAGAGCAGGCGGTAGTTCGGGCGGTGCAAGGCCAAAGGCATATGTCGGGTATAATCCGGCGACAGGCGAGGCTTGTGCCGAGAGTCCGGTTTTACCGCACGGCTTCGAGCACTGGATTGTCAAGTTCAACACGAGGCGAGAAGGAGGCAATGCCGGAGAGCGGGAGTTCCTCTATTATCGTGCGGCGCTTGAGGCGGGAGCAGAGATGGCTCCAAGCCGGATTGTCGAAACCAAAGCCGGCAAGTTCTTCATGACCAGGCGTTTCGACAGGATGGATGATGGCGGACGGCTCCACATGGCAAGCGCCGCAGGATTGCTTCATGCCGATTTCAGGATTCCCGGGGATGAATACGCAGTTCTCTTCAGATTGACCGATGCGTTGACGCACGATCATTCGGCCAAGTTGGAGTTGTTCCGACGTGCATGTCTCAATGTCATCGCACATAACCGTGACGACCACCTCAAGAATTTCTCGTTTCTCATGGATGCGGACGGGAAGTGGCGTCTCTCGCCATTCTATGACTTTACGTATTCCGATGGACCCAACGGATGGCAGACGCTCTCCGTCGCAGGCGAAGGCGCCAATCCGGGCGAAGAAGATCTGCGAAGGCTTGCGAAGGCCGTTGGGCTGGACAAGGGAGAAAGCGAATCCGTGCTCGATCGCGTGCGGGAAGCGTGCAGGAGCCTGAAATGAATAGACAAAAGAGGAGATGTCCGTATTTCGAGATGAACGACCGCGAGCGGGCGTATCACGACAGGGAGTGGGGAACCCCCTGCCGGAACGACCGCAAGCTGTTCGAGTACCTGATGTACGAGGTGCTGCAGTGCGGACTCAGCTGGGATACGGTCCTTGCCAAGCGCGATGCGTTCAGGGTCGCGTTCGAGAAGTTCGATTTCAACAAGATAGCCGGCTACGGCGAACGGGACATCAAACGAGTCCTCGCCGTGCCTGGCATGATCCGCTCACGGCGCAAGGTGGAGGCGATCATCCACGACGCCAAGCGATTCATCGCGTTGCGGGAAGAGGCGGGTGCGTTCTCGAAGTGGCTTTGGGCGTTTACGGACGGAAAGACGATCGTGAATCCGGATAACGCGAAGTCTGACGAATGGACTGTCCCCGCGCGAAGCGATCTCTCCGACAAGATCGCCGCGGAGCTAAAGTCGCGCGGCTTCAAGTTCCTCGGCACGATCACAGTCTATGCGTTCATGCAGTCAGTCGGCCTCGTCAACGATCACGTCCGCTGGTGCTTCAGGTACAAAGAACTCAGCAAGTAATTGTTGACTGCGGTATACCCGATTTGGTATAATTTCGGTGCTTTGAGCGGTATTATACCCGAAAGGGACGTAAAATGACTTCTGATGGTAAATCATACCCGAAAGGGAGCAATTTGGCGGCGTTCGTCAAGGAGAAACGTCGTGAGCAAGGCTGGACACAGGTTCAGCTCGCGGACTATGCCGGCGTCGGCCTAAGATTTGTGCGGGAGTTGGAGCAAGGCAAATCGTCTCTGCGGCTCGACAAGGTGAACGAGGTTCTCGATCTCTTCAGCGCATGCATGGGGCCAGTGCCGATAGACAGGAGCATATATGCGGACGGCTGACATATATGTGTTCGACAAGCGTGCGGGTTCGCTTGCGGAAGGCGACGATGGCAGATTCGTATTTCGTTATGACGCGTCCTATCTTGACGAGCCGTCGGCCATTGCAATCAGCTGCACAATGCCGCTGAAAGTCGAGCCTTATGTTTCGGAATCGCTGTTTCCGTTTTTCGACGGATTGATTCCGGAGGGCTGGCTTCTCAACATTGCCGAAAGGAACTGGAAGCTGGGCGACAGGGACCGGATGGGGCTGCTTCTCGCCTGCTGTTCGTCTGCAATCGGCGCGGTGAGCGTCCGCCGGCCGGGTGATGAACCGCCGTCCTTTGTCGCGGAATCAATGGGTGACTGCATTGATTGCAGGGAGACGCTTGAATTTCCCTATACCGATGATGAGATAAACGACATGGCGCGGCGCCTCGTGTCGTCCCGCATCAGCGTCTGCGGGGTGCAGCCAAAGCTGTCCATACATCTCGAGTGCGGCGACGTAGGTTCTTCGCCGAGGATTACGCTTGTCGGATTCGACGGAAACTGCATTCTCAAGTTGCCGACAAGGGAATACCCAGAGATCGTCGAGAGCGAATTCGCCGCGATGACGCTGGCAAGGAAGTGCGGCATCAAGACGGCAGACTTCTTCCTTGCAAATATATCCGATGGACGTCGGGCGTATGTCAC